>NZ_AKJB01000020.1:0-103386 GCF_000282555.1 Pseudomonas sp. GM102
ACGCCCATGGCCGGCAGGTGCAATTCGGGTACGACAGCTACGGGCGGCTGCAAACTCTGATCAATGAGAACGGCGAAAGTTATCGGTTTGCCTGGGATGCCGGCGATCGGCTGACCGAACAACAGGATCTGGATGGCAGCGCCAAGCGCTACACCTATGACCTGCTGGATAACGTCGCGGCGGTGACGGCTGTTCCGGCGCCTTTCGGCAACGGTTTGGCCATCGTCCCCGAGACGCCTCTGGCCCCCATCGTTCATCGAATGGAACGCGACGCCGTCGGCCGGCTGATCGCCAAAATCACCGACGATGGCCGCACCGACTACACCTACGACCCATTAGACCAGCTCACCGCCGTCACCTTCACCGACCACCACGGCAACGCACAAACCCTGAGCTTCGCCTACGATGCCCTCGGCCAATTGCTCGAAGAACAAAGCGCGGTCGGGAGCCTGCACTACCACTACGACGAACTCGGCAACCTGATCCAGACCCAACTGCCCGACGGCCGCTGGATCAATCGCCTCTACTACGGCAGCGGCCACCTGCATCAGATCAACCTCGACGGCCAGGTCATCAGTGACTTCGAACGCGACCGCCTGCACCGCGAAGTGCTGCGCACCCAAGGCCAGATCAGCACCCGCAGCGAATACGACCGCAGCGGACGTTTACGCTCACGCCAACGCCGACACAGCAGCCAGCCCTCGCTGATGCCGGCCGCCGTGCAAAAACATTTCGAGTACGACCCCGCCGACAACCTGATCGGCAAACTCGACCAACAACCCGCCGGGCAACACCGCCAACTGCTGCACTACGACGCCACCGGCCGCATCATCGCCAGTCAGGACAGCCTGCACGGCCAGCGCGAAACCTTCGCCTACGACGCCGCCGCCAACCTGCTGGACGGCCCGCAACCCGGCGCCGGGCTGGTGGTGCACAACAAACTGCTGACCTTCCAGGACAAGCGTTACCGCTACGACGCGTTTGGCCGGATGATCGAAAAACGCAGCGCCAAACGGGGCCTGCAACGCTTTGCCTACGACGCCGAAAGCCGGTTGATTGAAGTGCGCAACGAAAACGGTGCGCGGGAAACGGTTGTGCGCATGACCTACGATCCGTTGGGGCGGCGAATCGGCAAGACCGAGCACGACAACAACGGCTATCCGCTGGGTGAAACGCGCTTTACCTGGGATGGCTTGCGCTTGTTGCAGGAACACCGCAATAGCCAGACCAGCCTGTATCTGTATGCCGATAACGGTTATGAACCGCTGGCGCGGGTCGATGGCAGCGGCGGCTTGCAGAAGGTCCGTTACTACCACAACGACCTAAGCGACCTGCCCGAGCAACTGACGGAAGCCAACGGCGCCATGGTGTGGCAGGCCTGGTATCAAGTCTGGGGCAACACCCTCCAGGAGATACGCGAACCGTATTACATCGAGGAACAGAACCTGCGGTTCCAGGGTCAGTACCTGGACCGGGAGACCGGGCTGCACTACAACACGTTTCGGTTCTATGATCCGGATGTGGGGCGTTTTACGACGCCGGATCCGATTGGCTTGGCGGGCGGCCTGAACCTCTATGGTTATGGGCCCAACCCCATTGGCTGGACAGACCCGTGGGGCTGGAGCCCCAGCTCTGTCCTCGATACATCTCTGGGAGGCGTCGTTGGTGACAACATGCAAGCCCAACATGTCATCCCGGTAGCGGTATGGAAGCGGCATGACAAATTCATGAACTCCATTGGTCTGGGCGGCACACGGGACACAGCCCCCAACGGCCTGCTGATGCCCGATAGCCAAGCAAAGGCCGCGGCCATTGGCAGACCGGTTTACCACAATGGTTCACACAAGGACTATTCGGACCTGGTGGACAGAAAACTGGGCAGGATCAAAGCACGCTATAACGCAAAACTTATTACCAAGGCACAGGCACAGCAACAGGTTTCATCACTACAAAGCAGCCTTCGCAAGAAGACTGTTTCAGGAAGAATACGAACCAAATCCAGTACCGGTCGACTTTGCTGACAAGAGGCTTTCATGTTCTATACCCTTGCATTCAAGAAAGACAAAAACTGCCCCACCTTCATTGATGGCGTCATTCATGAGTCGTTCAGCCCTGGCGCCTATGACGATGCGATGGATGCCGACTGGCACGACGCGGGCCCCGACGAAGCTCTCGCTCCCCTCCCGAAAAAGCTGGTGCTGATTACCAAGGACAAGCGCTATGACTTTGACTTTTGCACAGCCTTTGAGGGGCATATTGTCAGTGAGCGCTTCCTGAAAGCCTTCCAGACCCTCAAGACTTCCCGATGGGAGATCGCAGAACTGGAGATCGTCAACCCGAAGGGCGTTTCGGTCGCACAGCGCCAATATTTTTTTATGCGCCAGCAACGAATAGACAAGGAGCCTGTGGACGTGATCGATAAGACACAGTCGAAGATTAATTTTCGAGCGAGCGGCGAAATCAAAAATATCATCAGCCTGACAATCAAAGAAAATGTCAGCACAGATTTTTTTAGTATCGATGAAATTACTTTACTTGGATTCGTATTTCTTTCGCCTCACGCCGCCACTGCACTTAAAGAACTAAATCTGATGGGTGCAGAAGTGGTCGATACGGAGAAGGTCGGCTCAATTGATAGAGCCTAGGTCTCACTCAACATCTGGTAGAGGGACTTCGTTAAAAATTCATCTCTGCGTCCAACAAAAAATGGGCACCCGATTCAATCGGTGTGCCCATTTTTCAATACGGTTCTCCCCGTTTTTCAGGGAGTTCGCCGCAATTATGGATTAACGCTGTCTTTCAAAGACTTGCCCGGCTTGAACGCAACAGTATTACTGGCCTTGATTTTGACTGGCTCACCGGTCTGCGGGTTTTTGCCTGTACGTGCCCCGCGATGGCGTTGCAGGAAAGTCCCGAAGCCCACCAGCGTGACGCTGTCTTTGCGGTGCAGAGCGCCGGTGATTTCTTCGAGAACGGCGTTGAGGACGCGGTTGGCCTGTTCTTTGGTGAGGTCTGCTTTTTCCGCAATTGCAGCGGCGAGTTCTGGTTTACGCATTAGTGAAGCCCCTTTGACGGTTTTTTGTTGTTATGTCCGTGCTGTTCTCGTTGGAACAGCGCCCAAGGCGCCGCAGGTGCTCTACTCTGCGGCAGACGGGAGTGAGGATGGCACGCGCTTCAGAGCGGCGCCAGTCTTCCCGCGACCTTTGTGGGGGCAAAAGCGGGGTGATTCCGACAGAACGACCGCTATTTACGCCAGCAAGGCGGGAAGCTCTTTGTTCAGGGCGAGTTTTTCCATCACCGCCGCGCCTGTCAGGGCATAGCCCAGCAATTTGCCGGCGCTGTCGCGGCATAGCACCTTGATGTCCGCGCCCTGCCCTTCGACCGTCCAGACGCCTTCCGCGCCCCGTGGTGGCGGCGAAACCACCAATGGGCAGACCGGTGTTTTCACGGTGATCGGCATCGGGCCATAACTCACCGCTGTAGGGTTTCCGGCGAGGGTCTGGGCCAGTGCTCTCGCACAGCTCATGAGGGGCATGACGTACAACAGATTCAGCCCGTCGACCTCGGCGCAGTCGCCCAAGGCGTAGATATTGGCGTGAGAGGTTTTCAGATGACGGTCAACTACCACGCCACGGTTGACTTGCAGCCCGGCAGCGGCTGCCAGGTCGATACGCGGGCGCAGGCCGATGGCCGACACCACCACATCGCAAGGAATGACCTGACCATCGGACAGATGCGCTTCCAGGCCGTCCGCCACTCGCTGCAAGCGATTGAGCACCGGCCCGAGGTGGAAGCGCGCGCCCAAGCCTTCTAGCCCGGCCTGGACCGCAGCGGCCGCTGCCGGATGAAGCAAGGTCGGCATGACCTGCTCGCACGGTGCAACCAGTTGCACCTCGTAACCACCGAGGATGAGATCGTTGGCGAATTCGCAGCCGATCAAACCGGCGCCCAGCAGCAATACCCGACGCTTGCCGGCCGCGGCCGCGCGAAAGCGTGCGTAGTCTTCAAGATCATTGATCGGGAAAACGGCATCCGCCGCGTCGCCTTCGATCGGCACCCGCACGGTTTCTGCCCCCCACGCCAGGATCAGGTCACGGTAGATCACCGCTTCTTCGCCGATCCACAGGCGTTTATGGCCCGGATCGATACCGCTAATGCGTGTGTGGGTGCGCACTTCGGCCTTCAATTGCTCGGCCATGGCGCCCGGTTCGGCCATGCTCAGGCCGTCGGCGTCTTTATTCTTGCCGAAGCCGGTAGAGAGCATCGGCTTGGAGTAGGAGCGCCCATCATCTGCGGTAATCAGCAGCAGCGGGGTTTCGCCATCGAGTTTGCGAAACTCCCGGGCCAGGTTGTAGCCAGCCAGCCCAGTGCCGACGATCACGACAGGTGCGTTCATTCCTTGCTCCTTGCTTGTCTTAGTTGATTTCAATCATTTCGAAATCCATCTTGCCCACGCCGCAGTCCGGGCACAGCCAGTCTTCCGGCACGTCCTGCCACGGCGTGCCCGCTGCAATACCGTCGTCCGGCCAGCCCTCGGCTTCGTTATAGATCAGGCCGCAGACCACACATTGCCACTTTTTCATTCAGGTACTTCCTCAGGATTCAGGCTTTTGCCGGCGCGAACGGTCGATAGGTGGAGCGCTGCCGTCCGGCTCAGGGCGTTTTGTACTGATCGCGCCCGGCAGATGCAAGCCTGTTCGGCGCAACGGCAGGCCGGATCAATCAAAATCGCCGTGTGACATGGTAAGCTCGCCGCCTCATTTGCTGCCAATAATGACTCACTGTGCCGCACTCAAAATTCCCCTCCCCGACGCCGCTCTGGCTCTCTCGAAGCCAACTGACGCCCCTCCCCGACACGTCTACGCTCGATTGGTTGTTCGATGAAGGATCGCTGACCCGGCGCCTGATCCGCTTGTCGAATGACGGTTTCAGCGTCACGCCGCTGTTCGAAGGCTGGCAATCGCTGCGCGCCGACGAATGTGCAGCGCTGGAGCTGGCCGAAGGCAGTGAAGGCTGGGTGCGCGAGGTGTATTTGCGCGGCCACGGTGAAGCCTGGGTGTTTGCCCGCAGCGTGGCGGCGCGTAGCGCGCTACAGGGCGACGGGTTGCATATGGATGAATTGGGCAGCCGCTCTCTGGGTGAATTGCTGTTTTGCGATCAGGCGTTTCAGCGCCGGGCCATTGAGGTTTGTCACTATCCTCAAGCATGGCTACCGATGGATGCTCAGGCGCCTGAACTGTGGGGCCGGCGCTCGCGTTTCGATCGCGGCGCCCTGAGCGTGCTGGTGGCCGAGATCTTCCTGCCGACCTTGTGGAACGCCGCCCGCGCCCATCCGGAGAATTGCTGATGTACCAGAGCCTGCTCAAGTCCCTGAACCGCTTGAATCCTCGGGCCTGGGATTTCATTCAGCTGACCCGCATGGACAAGCCGATCGGTATTTATCTGCTGCTGTGGCCAACGTTGTGGGCGCTCTGGATTGCCGGTGAAGGTTCGCCTTCATTGGCCAATATCGTGATTTTCGTGCTCGGCGTGGTACTGACCCGTGCCGGCGGTTGTGTGATCAACGATTGGGCGGACCGTAAGGTCGATGGCCACGTGAAACGCACCGAACAGCGGCCACTGGTGAGCGGCAAAATCAGCTCGAAAGAAGCCCTGGTGTTCTTCGCGGTCCTGATGGGCGTGAGTTTCTTGCTGGTGCTGTGTACTAACGCGAAGACCGTGTGGCTGTCGCTGGGCGGCTTGGCTCTGGCATTCAGTTATCCATTTATGAAGCGCTACACCTACTACCCGCAAGTGGTGCTGGGCGCAGCGTTTTCCTGGGGCATGCCGATGGCGTTCACCGCCGAAACCGGTGAACTGCCGGCAGCGGCCTGGTTGTTGTGGATCGCCAACCTGTTGTGGACCGTGGGCTACGACACCTATTACGCCATGACCGACCGCGACGACGACCTGAAGATTGGGGTGAAATCCACGGCGATTCTGTTTGGCGACGCCGACAGGGCGATTATTCTGACCCTGCAGGGCTTGGCGTTGGGGTGTTTGTTGCTGGCGGGTTCGAAATTCCAGCTCGGCGACTGGTTCCACCTTGGATTGCTGGCGGCGGCCGGTTGTTTTGCGTGGGAGTTCTGGTACACCCGCAGCAAGGACCGGATGCGCTGCTTCCAGGCGTTTTTGCACAATCACTGGGCGGGATTGGCGATTTTCGTGGGGATTGTGCTGGATTACGCGTTGCGCTGACTGATCTGTAGCAGCTGCCGCAGGCTGCGTTCGGCTGCGCAGCAGTCGTGAAATCTGTCTCTGCGGTGTAACAGGTAAACCGCGTGCACAGGATTTCACGACTGCTGCACAGACGCCTCGGCTTGGGCGAGTCCATTCAATTACAGGTGCAATCTTGCGTGCCAATCAGTGCCGATACATGTGCCAGAAGCCGCCTTTACCATCACCCATGGCATCCCCTGGCTTCGTGTCCATTTTGTAGCCATACATTGGCTTGCCTTTATAAGCCCATTGCATCGTGCCGTCGTCACGCTTGATCGGCGTCCAGTCACCTGTGGACTTGGCATCCATCGGCGCCATCAAAGGCGGCCAATTCGTCGCACACTCACCTGTGCACATCGACTTGCCATCTTTGTCCTTATCGAAGGTATAGAGCGTCATACCTTTGTGATCGACCATCATTCCGTCTTTCATCATGGCCGGGTCTGCCGCGAAGGCCAGGGACGGCAGCGTTAGCGCAGCCGTGACCAGCAGGGCCTTCCAGGATTGAGCAATGTGATTCATGGAAACCTTCCTCTTGTGGTTGTCAGGATTCGGACTTAGAGCTTAGTTCAGGATCACGCCAATCGCAGGACGGCTAAAATACTGTCACACGACTGCAATAATTCCGTTATCTAATGCGGCGCAAGACAGTTAAATGACAAGAGGATTAACGCATGGTTGGCAGGAGCATTCTGATCGTCGACGACGAAGCGCCCATTCGTGAAATGATCGCCGTTGCGTTGGAAATGGCCGGCTATGACTGCCTGGAGGCAGAGAACTCGCAGCAGGCCCATGCCATTATCGTCGACCGCAAACCGGACCTGATCCTGCTCGACTGGATGCTGCCCGGCACCTCCGGCATTGAACTGGCCCGCCGTCTCAAGCGCGATGAGCTGACCGGGGATATCCCGATCATCATGCTCACCGCCAAGGGCGAAGAGGACAACAAGATCCAGGGCCTGGAAGTCGGCGCTGATGACTACATCACCAAACCGTTTTCCCCGCGAGAGCTGGTGGCGCGCCTGAAGGCCGTGCTGCGCCGCGCCGGCCCGACCGATGGCGAAGCGCCGATCGAAGTTGGCGGCTTGCTGCTGGACCCGATCAGCCACCGCGTGACCATCGACGGCAAACCCGCCGAGATGGGCCCGACCGAGTACCGTTTGCTGCAGTTTTTCATGACCCACCAGGAACGTGCCTACACTCGCGGGCAGTTGCTGGATCAGGTCTGGGGCGGCAATGTCTATGTCGAAGAGCGCACCGTCGACGTGCACATCCGTCGCCTGCGCAAAGCCCTCGGCGATGCCTACGAAAATCTGGTACAAACCGTGCGCGGCACCGGCTACCGGTTTTCCACCAAGGCCTGAGCCGACCGCCAGACTCGCTGACAAGGACGCATATTTTCCGTGAACCAAAACTGGCATGGCACCCTGATTCGCCACATGCTGTTGCTGGTCACCGCCTGCCTGGTGATCGGCCTGATTTCCGGCTACTACGGCTGGAGCCTCGCCGTGGGCCTGGGCCTTTACCTGGCGTGGACCCTCAAGCAGTTGCTGCGCCTGCATGAATGGCTGCGCCTGCACAAACCCGATGAAGCACCGCCCGATGGCTATGGCCTGTGGGGCGAAGTGTTCGACAGCATCTACCACCTGCAACGTCGCGACCAACGGGTGCGCGGGCGCCTGCAAGCGGTGATCGACCGGGTCCAGGAATCCACCGCCGCGCTCAAAGACGCGGTGATCATGCTCGACAGCGACGGCAACCTGGAATGGTGGAACCGCGCCGCCGAAACCCTGCTGGGCCTCAAGACCCCACAGGACAGTGGCCAGCCCGTGACTAACCTGGTGCGCCATCCGCGCTTCAAGGAATACTTCGAGCAGGACAGCTACGCCGAACCGCTGGAAATTCCTTCGCCGATCAATGATCGCCTGCGCATTCAGCTGTACATCACCCGTTATGGCAACAACGAACACTTGATGCTGGTGCGCGACGTGACGCGTATTCATCAGCTGGAACAGATGCGCAAAGACTTCATCGCCAACGTGTCTCACGAGCTGCGCACACCGCTGACGGTGATCTGCGGCTACCTTGAAACCCTGCTCGACAACGTCGAGGAAGTGAACCCGCGCTGGACCCGCGCCCTGCAGCAGATGCAGCAGCAAGGCGGACGCATGCAGACCTTGCTTAACGATTTGCTGCTGCTGGCCAAACTGGAAGCCACCGATTACCCGTCGGACAATCAACCGGTGTCCATCGACAGCCTGCTGCAATCGATCAAGGGCGACGCTCAGCAACTGTCCGGCCAACGCAATCAGCACATCACCCTGGAAGCCGATCCGACGATTCTGCTCAAGGGCAGCGAAGCCGAATTGCGTAGCGCGTTTTCCAATCTGGTGTTTAACGCAGTGAAATACACCCCGGCCGATGGCAACATCCGCATTCGCTGGTGGGGTGATGATCAAGGCGCACACCTGAGCGTGCAGGATTCGGGGATCGGCATCGACAGCAAACACTTGCCGCGCCTGACCGAACGCTTCTACCGCGTCGACTCCAGCCGCAACTCCAACACCGGCGGCACCGGGCTGGGGTTGGCCATCGTCAAACATGTGTTGTTGCGCCACCGGGCACGCATGGAAATCAGCAGTGTGCCGGGTCACGGCAGCACGTTTACCTGCCATTTTGCGCCAGCCCAAGTCACCAAATCCCGCGTCATTAGCGCCGCCGATTGATACCGGCCAGCACCCGCCACTAGGCAAGTCAAGAGTCAGCCGCTACATTGGCTGACTTGTGCCTGCCCTTCAGGCGCACTTTTTTCTTTCCTTTCGAATACACGGAACCCGCAAACCCCCATCATGGACCCTTCCCCTGGCTTGACCCTCGCGACACTCTTCGCCGATTTCGGCATGATTCTTTTTGCTCTGATCCTGGTTTTGCTCAACGGCTTTTTCGTTGCGGCGGAATTTGCCATGGTCAAACTGCGCTCGACCCGGGTCGAAGCCATCGCTGAACAACACGGCTGGCGCGGACATATCCTGCGCACCGTGCACAATCAGCTCGATGCTTACCTCTCGGCCTGCCAGCTGGGTATCACCCTCGCCTCCCTCGGCCTGGGCTGGGTCGGTGAACCGGCGTTCGCCCATATTCTCGAGCCGGTGCTGAGCGCCGTTGGCGTAGAGTCCGCCGAAGTGGTCAAAGGCGTGTCGTTCTTCACGGCGTTCTTCATCATTTCGTACTTGCACATCGTGGTCGGCGAACTGGCCCCGAAATCCTGGGCCATCCGCAAACCCGAGCTGCTGTCGCTCTGGACGGCGGTGCCGCTGTACCTGTTCTACTGGGCCATGTACCCGGCCATCTACTTGCTCAACGCCAGCGCCAACCAGATCCTGCGGATCGCCGGCCAGGGTGAACCCGGCCCGCATCACGAGCACCATTACAGCCGTGAAGAACTGAAATTGATCCTGCACTCCAGCCGTGGCCAGGACCCGAGTGACCAAGGCATGCGCGTTTTGGCCTCGGCGGTGGAAATGGGCGAGCTGGAAGTGGTCGACTGGGCCAACTCCCGGGAAGACCTGGTGACGCTGGAGTTCAACGCGCCGCTCAAGGAAATTCTGGCGATGTTCCGTCGCCACAAGTTCAGCCGCTACCCGGTGTATGACAGCGAGCGCCAGGAGTTCGTCGGCCTGCTGCACATCAAGGATTTGCTGCTTGAATTGGCCGCACTGGATCACATTCCCGAGTCGTTCAACCTCGCCGAGCTGACCCGCCCGCTGGAGCGCGTGTCTCGCCACATGCCGCTGTCGCAGTTGCTGGAACAGTTCCGCAAGGGCGGTTCGCATTTCGCTGTGGTCGAGGAAGCCGACGGTAACATCATCGGCTACCTGACCATGGAAGACGTGCTGGAAGTGCTGGTGGGCGACATTCAGGACGAACACCGCAAGGCCGAACGCGGGATCCTCGCGTATCAGCCGGGCAAACTGCTCGTGCGGGGTGATACACCGCTGTTCAAGGTCGAACGCCTGTTGGGCATCGATCTGGACCACATCGAAGCGGAAACCCTCGCCGGGCTAGTCTACGAAACCCTGAAACGGGTGCCGGAAGAGGAAGAAGTGCTGGAAGTCGAAGGCTTGCGGATCATCATCAAGAAGATGAAAGGGCCGAAGATCATTTTGGCCAAGGTGTTGATGCTGGATTGAGCATCACATTCGCAGGGTGAAGGGCTGTTTGTGGCGAGGGAGCTTGCTCCCGCTCGGCTGCGCAGCAGTCGCTAACCGGTGAATGCGGTAATGCTCGAGTGACCGCGATTGCGAGCGCGGGGGCCGCTTCGCAGCCCAACGGGAGCAAGCTCCCTCGCCACAAAAGCCCCGTCGCCACATTAGATATCCATCTCCATCGTCTTCACTGCTTGCCCAACGCAAAGTTGGGCAACGCGCCTACCGGTTGATTGAACTGGTACGGAATCGATACCAGCCCCAACCCGGTATTGCGCTGCACCACGAAGTGCAGGTGCGGGCCGCTGCTGTTGCCGGTGTTGCCCGATAGCGCCAGCGCACTGCCCACCGTCACTCGCTGACCTTCCCGTACGCTGACCGAACCTTTCTTGAGGTGCAGGTACACGCCCATGGTCCCGTCATCGTGCAATACCCGCACGAAATTGCCCGACGGATCGTTGCCGCGCCCGGTCTGGCCATTCTCGGTTTTCACCACCATCCCGCCGCGCGCCGCGATGATCGGCGTGCCTTCGGGCATGGCGATGTCCATCGCATAACGGTTCTTCGGTCCGTAGTGGCTGTATTGGCCATTGGCGCCCTGACTCAACCGAAACGGCCCGCCACGCCAAGGCAGCGGGTATCGATAGGCCATGGCAGCCCCTGAGGGGTCACCCAGTGAATATTCGAACCTTGGGATGTAGACCAACGGCTTTCCGGCCTTTGTCGCCTTGAGCAAGGCCAGACGAAGGTTGCTGCGCGCCGGCATGACCCGACGGATCGGTCGGCTCGGTGCACCGCTGACGTTCTTCAGCCCGGCGAAACTCAGCTCGATCTCGACCGGCGCATACAGATCATTGCGCACGAACACACTGTCCATGCCCCTCTGCTTCTTGATATCGAGGTACACCTGCCGCTCAAGGCGCTCGACCATCCGGTCGCGAAAAACGAACACCTTCGCGCCTTTGGTGGGGCGATCGCTGTAAGAGACCACGCCACTGGCGTCGGTGGACCGATAAATCGTCATGGCCACAGCCGAGGTGGAGGCCATGAACAGACCACAGAAAAACAGCAGGCGCGCGAGCATGGGCAAGATTCTGTCGAGTAAGGCCTGGAAAGGAGCCTAGCAGCTGAAATGGACCAGCGTAGTCGACAGATGTTTCAAAATGGACGGTTCAGGGGATGTGCGGTGAATTCGATGGCCCCCTTCGCGGGCAAGCCTCGCTCCTACAGGTAAACGGTGAACCTGTAGGAGCGAGGCTTGCCCGCGAAGACGGGCTGTCAGGCGGCGAAGATTACGCGCCCGGTACGAAATGCTTCTGCGCGGTGCCACGGGCGATCAGGCGGGAGATGTAGTCGAGCTTCTGCGCATCCTGATCGACAAAGCGGAAGGTCAGTTGCAGCCACTCGCTATCAGGCTTTGGCTCGTGGGCAACGATGGCGTGCAGGTAACCGTTGAGACGGGCGATTTCGGCGTTGTCGCCCTGCTCCAGGTCCAGTACGGCGCTGTCGAGGACTTGCGGCAGGGTGTCGGTGCGTTTCACCACCAGCAATGCTTCCTTGATGCTCAAGGCCTTGATCACACATTGTTGAATGCCGCTCGGCAAGCGCAGCTGGCCTTGACCGCGCCCGCTGGCAGGCGCGGAAGCAGCGACCGGTGCCTTGACCGGCGGGCTGTTGAGCAAACCGCGAGACGGCGCGGCAGCCGGGGCTGGCGCGACGACAGCGGCCTTGCCACCGGTCAACGCGCTCAGGGAATCGTTGCCGAACGCCGAGTTTATTTTGGTCGGCGCACCGCTCATCAAGGCGTCAAGTTTGCCGACCTTGTTCAGGGCCTGCTTGACCTTGGTCAGCAGTTGCTCGTTGGTGAACGGCTTGCTGACGTAGCCGGAAACGCCGGCCTGAATCGCCTGGACGACGTTCTCCTTGTCGCCACGGCTGGTCACCATCACGAAGGGCATGGTTTTGAGGTTGTCCTGCTCGCGGCACCAGGTCAGCAGTTCCAGACCAGACATTTCCGGCATTTCCCAGTCGCACAGGACGAGGTCGAACGCTTCCTTGGCCAGCATGGCCTGGGCCTTTTTGCCATTGATGGCATCTTCGGTCCGGATACCCGGGAAATAGTTACGCAGGCACTTCTTTACCAGGTCACGAATGAACGCTGCATCGTCCACGACCAACACACTGATCTTGCTCATCCAACACCCCTTTAAAAATCCCGGCAAGCATAACGCTGGCTGATGGCACTTTGCCAAAACTCTTCAGTCACGCCGGGACTTTTCGTTCGCGGGTGCTGCTTTTCTATTCAAAAGCCACACAAACAAAAACGCCCGGCCAAAGGGCCGGGCGCTTTCCTAGGGGCAATCTTACTTATCGTCAGCTTTGCCCGGAACATTAGCGGTTTCGGCACTTGTGCCTTCAACTTCTTCCTTCATGCGCTTGAGGCCCAAGTGACGCACGTCGGTGCCGCGCACCAGGTAAATCACCAGTTCCGAGATATTGCGTGCATGGTCACCGATCCGCTCCAGGGAACGCAGTACCCAGATAATGCTCAAGACCCGCGAGATAGAGCGCGGATCTTCCATCATGTAGGTGGCAAGTTCACGCAGCGCGGTCTTGTATTCGCGGTCGATGATCTTGTCGTACTGCGCCACCGACAACGCCAGGTCGGCGTCGAAGCGGGCAAACGCGTCCAGGGCATCGCGAACCATATTGCGCACTTGGTCACCGATGTGGCGAACCTCAACGTAACCGCGTGGGGCTTCGCCTTCTTCGCACAACTGAATGGCACGACGGGCGATCTTGGTGGCTTCATCACCAATGCGCTCAAGGTCGATCACCGACTTGGAGATGCTGATGATCAGACGCAAGTCTGACGCCGCCGGCTGACGACGGGCCAAAATGCGCAGGCATTCTTCGTCGATGTTGCGTTCCATCTGGTTGATCTGGTCGTCGATCTCGCGCACTTGCTGGGCCAGGCCGGAGTCGGCCTCGATCAGCGCGGTGACCGCGTCGTTGACCTGCTTCTCGACCAGCCCGCCCATGGCCAGGAGGTGGCTGCGCACTTCCTCGAGCTCAGCGTTGAACTGCGCGGAGATGTGATGGGTAAGGCCTTCTTTACTAATCATGTTGGCGTCCTTGGAGCGTCCGGTAAGGTGCGGTGGGCCGCAGCGACAGTTCAGTGAGCAACCACGGCTTCCTAGCCGTAACGACCGGTAATGTAGTCTTCGGTCTGCTTCTTCGCCGGATTGGTGAACAGAGTATCGGTGTCGCCGAACTCCACCAGTTTGCCCATGTACATGAACGCCGTGTAGTCGGAAACCCGCGCGGCCTGCTGCATGTTGTGGGTCACGATAACAATGGTGAACTTGGATTTCAGTTCGTAGATCAGCTCTTCGACTTTCAGCGTGGAGATCGGGTCGAGTGCCGAGCACGGTTCGTCGAGCAGCAGCACTTCCGGCTCCACGGCGATGGTGCGGGCAATCACCAGACGTTGCTGCTGACCACCGGACAGGCCGAGTGCCGACTCGTGCAGACGGTCTTTGACCTCATCCCACAGCGCCGCACCTTTCAACGCCCACTCGACGGCTTCGTCGAGAATGCGTTTCTTGTTGATACCCTGGATGCGCAGACCGTAAACCACGTTTTCGTAGATGGTTTTCGGGAACGGGTTCGGCTTCTGGAACACCATGCCGACCCGGCGACGCAACTCGGCCACGTCCTCGCCCTTGCGGTAGATGTTGTTGCCGTAGAGGTTGATCGCGCCTTCGACACGGCAACCGTCAACCAGGTCGTTCATGCGGTTGAAGGTGCGCAGCAGCGTGGACTTGCCGCAGCCGGACGGGCCGATGAAGGCCGTCACGCGCTGTTTCGGGATGTTCATGCTGACGTCGAACAGTGCCTGTTTGTCGCCGTAGAACAGGCTCAGCCCCGGCACTTCGATGGCCACGGTTTCCTGCTCGAGGCTCAGGCTCTGTTTGTCGCGGCCCAAGGCCGACATGTTGATGCCGTGAGTGTGTGCTTCGTGCTGCATGGGAGGCTCCCTGTGCTAACAAATTCGGTTCGGTTTTTGTGGGAGCCAGCCTGCTGGCGATTCAGGCAACGCGGTCAATCTGTAAACCGCGGTGATGCCATCGCCAGCAGGCTGGCTCCCACATAAGAAATCAGCTATCCAGCGCTTTGTATTTTTCGCGCAGATGGTTACGGATATAAACCGCCGACAAGTTGAGCGTGGCGATCACCAGTACCAGCAGCAAGGCGGTGGCGTACACCAGTGGCCGCGCGGCTTCGACGTTCGGGCTCTGGAAGCCGACGTCATAAATGTGGAAGCCCAAGTGCATGATCTTCTGGTCCAGGTGCAAGTACGGGTAGTTGCCATCCAGCGGCAGCGATGGCGCCAGTTTCACCACGCCCACCAGCATCAGCGGCGCCACTTCACCGGCGGCACGGGCCACGGCGAGGATCATGCCGGTCATCATCGCCGGGCTGGCCATCGGCAGCACGATCTTCCACAAGGTTTCGGCCTTGGTCGCGCCGAGGGCCAACGAGCCTTCACGCACGGTGCGAGGAATCCGCGCCAGGCCTTCTTCGGTGGCCACGATCACCACCGGCACGGCCAGCAGCGCCAGGGTCAGCGAAGCCCAAAGCAGGCCAGGCGTACCGAAGGTCGGCGCCGGCATTGCTTCAGGGAAGAACAACCGGTCGACCGAACCGCCGAGCACGTAGACGAAGAAACCCAGACCGAACACACCGTAAACGATGGCCGGAACACCCGCCAGGTTGTTCACCGCGATGCGGATCAGGCGAGTCATCGGCCCCTGACGTGCATATTCACGCAGGTAGACCGCCGCCAGCACGCCGAACGGCGTCACGATCATCGCCATGATCAGGGTCATCATCACAGTGCCGAAAATCGCCGGGAAAATCCCGCCTTCGGTGTTGGCTTCACGCGGGTCGTCACTGAGGAATTCCCAGACCTTGCTGAAGTAGAAGCCGATCTTGGTGAAGGTGCCCATGGCGTTCGGCTGGTAGGCGTGAACCACTTTACCGATGCCGATTTCGACTTCTTTACCGTTGGCATCGCGAGCGGTCAGGCTGTCGCGGTTGAACTGAGCGTGCAGATCATTCAGACGCGCTTCGATGTCCTGATAACGGGCATTCAGTTCGGCGCGCTCAGACTCCAGGTCCGCTTGCGCGGCAGCGTCGAGACGGCCGGCCAGTTCCAGTTTGCGACCGTGCAGACGCACGCGTTCGAGACCCGCGTTGATCGCGCCAATGTCGACCTTTTCCAGGGTCTTGAGCTGTGCGGCGAGCTGGTTGACACGCTCGACACGCGCCTGCAACTCAGGCCATGCGGCCTCGCCTTCAGCGATGACCTTGCCATCCTGTTTGACGTTGACCAGATAGCCATAGAAGTTGCCCCACTCGCGACGCTCGATGGCCATCAGCTCAGGCGGGGTTTTCTGGTTGGTCAGCCACTCGCCGACAATCCAGGTGAAGTCGGTGCCATTCAGATCACGGTTGCCGACCTTGATCAGCTCGCGGGTCATGAACTCCGGGCCTTGATCGGGCACCGGCAGGCCAGCACTTTTCAGGCGCTCGCGTGGCACTTCTTCCTTCTGCACCACTTCGCCGATGACGAGGTGGTTGGCTTGGCCCGGCACGTCGTAACTGGCGTGGATCAGGTCCGCCGGCCAGAAGTGACCCAAGCCGCGCACGGCAATCACCGCCAGCAGGCCAATGGTCATGATGACCGCAATGGACACCGCGCCACCGCTGATCCAGACGCCGGGGGCGCCGCTCTTGAACCATCCATTCAGGGAGTTCTGTTTCACAGACTTCTACCTTTCTTAAAGCGACGAGTATTTCTTGCGCAGACGCTGACGAATCAGTTCCGCGAGGGTGTTCATGATGAAGGTGAACAACAGCAGCACCAGCGCCGAGAGGAACAGCACGCGGTAGTGGCTGCCGCCGACTTCCGATTCGGGCATTTCCACCGCAACGTTGGCCGCCAGGGTGCGCAGGCCTTCGAACAGGTTCATTTCCATGACCGGGGTGTTACCGGTGGCCATCAGCACAATCATGGTTTCACCCACCGCGCGGCCCATGCCGATCATCAGTGCAGAGAAGATGCCCGGGCTGGCGGTGAGGATCACCACGCGGGTCATGGTCTGCCACGGTGTGGCACCGAGGGCCAGGGAGCCCAGGGTCAGGCCGCGAGGCACGCTGAACACGGCATCTTCGGCGATGGAATAGATGTTCGGAATGACCGCGAAGCCCATGGCCAGGCCAACCACCAGAGCGTTGCGCTGGTCGTAGGTGATGCCCAGATCGTGAGAGATCCACATGCGCATGTCGCCGCCGAAGAACCAGGTTTCCATGTATGGGCTCATGTACAGCGACAGCCAGCCCACAAACAGAATCACCGGGATCAGGATCGCGCTTTCCCAGCCGTCCGGCACTTTCAGGCGGATGGACTCAGGCAGGCGACTGAAGACGAAACCCGCCACCAGAATGCCAATCGGCAGGAGCATCAGCAGGCTGAAGATGCCGGGCAAATGCCCTTCCACATACGGCGCCAGGAACAGGCCGGCGAAGAAGCCGAGGATCACCGTCGGCATCGCTTCCATCAGCTCGATCACCGGCTTGACCTTGCGACGCATGCCCGGAGCCATGAAGTACGCGGTGTAGATCGCCGCGGCGACGGCCAGTGGCGCGGCCAGCAGCATCGCGTAGAACGCAGCTTTCAAGGTACCGAAAGTCAACGGCGAGAGGCTCAGCTTGGGTTCGAAGTCGGTGTTGGCCGCGGTCGATTGCCAGACGTATTTAGGCTCGTCGTAGTTCTCGTACCAGACCTTGCTCCACAACGCGCTCCACGAGACTTCCGGGTGCGGGTTGTCGAGCAGCAACGGTTGCAGCTTTCCGCCCTGCTCCACGATCACGCGGTTGGCCCGTGGCGACATGCCGAAAAGGCCTTGGCCGTCGACCACCTGATCCACCAGCAAAGTGCGGTGAGCGGTGCTGTGGAACACGCCCAGCTTGCCGGACGCATCGAGGGCAACGAAGCCTTTGCGGCGTTCTTCGGCGGTGATTTCAACGATCGGCGCAGTGCCCATCTGGAAAGTACGAATCTGCTTCAGACGCTGCTCGCCATCCGGGTCGCGAGCCATGAACCATTGGGCCAGACCACCCTTGGAGTCACCGACGATCAGCGAGATGCCGCCCAGCAATTGGGTAATAGCGGTGACTTCGGTATTGCCGTCTTCAAGCAGTTTGTAGCGCCCGTTAAGGCTCTTGTCGCGCAGACTGAAAACGTCGGCCTGAGCGCGACCATTGACCACGTACAACCACTGCTGACGCGGGTCGATGAAGATGTTCTTCACCGGCTCGGTCATTTGCGGCAGCTCAATGCGCTTCTGCTCGTTGGTGACTTCACCGGTCATCATGTTTTCTTCGCTGGTCAGCGACAGGACATGCAACTGCGCACCGGTGGAGCCGGCCAGCAGCAGGGTCGAATCGGCAGCGTTTAGGCTGACGTGCTCCAGAGCGCCGCCCGCCTCGTTCAGCACAATTGGCGTTTCGCCGTACGGGTATTCAATGGCCGGCGAGATGGTTTTCTTGCCTTCCGGGTAGCTGACTTTATAGGAGTGACGGAACACCAGCGCCTGACCGTTGGACAAGCCCACCGCCACCAATGGCTGGCCAGGTTGATCTTCACCGATGGAGGTCACGCTGGTGCCGGCCGGAATCGGCAGGTCGACGCGGCGCAGCTCAGTGCCCGTGTCGATATCAAAGAACAATGCCTGGCCCTTGTCGGAAACCCGCATGGCGACCTGGTTCTGTTCTTCGAGCGAAATCATCAGTGGCTTGCCGGCGTCTTGCATCCAGGCGGGCGTGATGGCGTCTTTGGCGGTCAGGTCGGCCCCCTGGAACAGCGGCGCGACGACGTAACCGAGGAAGAAAAAGATCAGGGTGATCGCGGCAAGAACGGCGAGGCCGCCGACGAGGACGTACCAGCGGGTCAGGCGATCTTTCAGCGCACGAATACGGCGCTTGCGTTGCAGCTCAGGCGTATTGAAGTCAATTCGCTTGGGGGGATTTGTAGTCATGGTGGAATTGGCCAGATCATTCATGCGCACACCCTAGCGATCCTGTATGACAGAAAGATGACAATGCAGTGACGCAACAAATCCGCCGCCAGCGGGAACTGGCAGTGGATTGGAAATTTGGGGGCCGGTATTTACCGGCATTTGTAGGAGCGAGGCTTGCCCGCGAAGGGGTCGTTACATTCAACATCAATGTTGACTGACCCACCGCTTTCGCGGGCAAGCCTCGCTCCTACACAGGTCCGGGTTTAACCCGGACCTAGGGTTTTACTTTTTTGCGACGTTGCCGCCTTCTTGCAGACCCAGGTCAGCCAGTGCTTTTGCAGCAACCTTGGCTGGCAGCGGGATGTAGCCGTCTTTCACAACCACTTCCTGACCCTGTTTGGACAGAATCAGTTTCACGAACTCGGCTTCCAGCGGGGCCAGAGGCTTGTTCGGAGCCTTGTTGACGTAAACGTAGAGGAAACGCGACAGCGGATACTTGCCGTTCAGGGCGTTTTCTTCAGTGTCTTCAACGAACTCGGTGCTGCCTTTCTTGGCCAGGGCCACGGTTTTCACGCTGGCGGTCTTGTAGCCGATGCCCGAGTAACCCACGCCGTTCAGCGAAGAGCTGATCGATTGCACGACCGAAGCCGAGCCTGGTTGTTCGTTGACGTTCGGCTTGAAGTCGCCTTTGCACAGGGCTTCTTCCTTGAAGTAGCCGTAAGTGCCGGATACCGAGTTACGACCGAACAGTTGCACCGGCTTGTTGGCCAGATCGCCGGTCACACCCAGATCGCCCCAGGTTTTCACATCGGTTTTACCGCCGCACAGACGCGTCGAGGAGAAGATCGCATCGACCTGTTCCATGGTCAGGTGCTGGATCGGGTTGTCTTTGTGTACGAACACCGCCAAGGCATCCACAGCAACCGGGATAGCGGTAGGCTTGTAGCCGTACTTGGTTTCGAAGGCTTGCAGTTCGTTGTCCTTCATCTTGCGGCTCATCGGGCCCAGGTTAGCGGTGCCTTCAGTCAACGCAGGTGGCGCAGTAGAAGAACCGGCAGCCTGAATCTGGATGTTTACGTTCGGGTATTCTTTTTTGTAGTTCTCAGCCCACAGGGTCATGAGGTTGGCCAGGGTATCGGAGCCGACGCTGGACAGGTTGCCCGACACACCAGTGGTCTTGGTGTAGCTCGGGATCGACGGGTCAACAGCGGCAACCGCGTTGGCAGTCGCAACGCCAGCAGCGACAAAAGTCATTGCCGCCATCAAACGCTTCAGTTTCATGCCTTACTCCTAGCAGATAGGTGTGTTAAGTCGGGGCCAAGTATCAGCAGGCCGTGTGAACACTCTATGGCTGAAATATGACAATTGGATGAAAGGCCAGTATTTGGTTTTTTCGCAGGCAGACCGCGTTATCGTTCTTCGCGGGCAAGCCTCGCTCCTACAGGTCATGCATCAATTTTGAAATGAGGCTAATCCTGTAGGAGCGAGGCTTGCCCGCGAAGGCGTCGGTGCAGACGTTGCAAAAAGTCGGCTTAGCGACCTTTCTTCCAGAGATATCCACCCACCAAAATCCCGACACCACAAATGATCGCCACATAATAGGCCGGCCCCATCGGGCTTTCCTTCAAGAGCAACGTCACCACCATCGGCGTCAGCCCACCGAAAATCGCGTAAGCCAGGTTGTAGGAAAACGACAACCCGCTGAACCGCACCACCGCCGGGAAGGCTTTGACCATCACGTACGGCACCGCACCGATAGTGCCGACCAGCAGACCGGTCAGGGCATACATCGGGAACAGCCAGTCGGGATGGTTGAACAGGCTGTGATAGAACGTCCACGAACTGATCAGCAGCGCGGCGCTACCGAACACGAACACCCGGCCAGCGCCGAAGCGGTCAGCCAATGCACCGGAGGCCACACAGCCCAGGCTCAGGAACACGATCGCCAGGCTGTTGGCCTGCAACGCGGTAGTCGGTGCGAAGTGGTAAACGGTCTGCAACACGGTCGGGGTCATGAGAATGACCACGATGATGCCGGCGGACAGCAGCCAGGTCAGCAGCATGGAAATCAGAATCGCCCCGCGATGGTCACGTAATACGGCACGCAGCGGCACTTCCTCGGCCAGGGCTTTGCGCAATTGCAGCTCGGCGAACACCGGGGTTTCGTGGAGCCAGCGGCGCAGGTAGACCGAGAACAGGCCAAACACGCCGCCCAGCAGGAACGGGATCCGCCAGGCGTAATCCGAGACTTCAATCGGTGTGTAAATGCTGTTGATCGCGGTGGCGACCAATGAGCCCAAAAGAATACCGGCGGTCAGACCGCAGGTCAGCGTGCCGCAGGCATAACCGATGTGCCGCTGCGGCACGTGCTCGGAAACGAACACCCAAGCCCCAGGCACCTCACCGCCAATCGCCGCGCCCTGAATTACCCGCATCAGCAGCAACAGGATCGGCGCCCACATACCTATCTGCGCATAAGTTGGCAGCAAGCCCATGATCAGGGTCGGCACTGCCATCATGAAAATGCTCAAGGTGAACATCTTCTTGCGCCCCAGCAGGTCACCGAAGTGCGCCATGACGATGCCGCCCAGCGGCCGCGCCAGGTAGCCGGCGGCGAAGATGCCGAACGTCTGCATCAGGCGCAGCCACTCGGGCATGTCGGCGGGGAAGAACAGTTTGCCGACCACCGTGGCGAAGAACACAAAGATGATGAAGTCGTAAAACTCCAGCGCGCCGCCCAAGGCAGACAGCGATAACGTCTTATAGTCGTTGCGGGTCAGCGGACGTGTGGATTGGGTAGGCTGCGCGATGCTCGAGGGCGCTGTGGTCATGGCAAGGGCTTCTCTTATAGTCGGATCTGCAACCTCAACAACGCTGGCGGAGGCTTGGGCAGGTTCGGCACGATAGCAAATTGTTCGAAAAAGCACATAGAGGCGCGTATTTGACGGTCGAAATGAGAACCGGACGGTCGTCTCGGAGTCTACCGATCGATATACTCCCAACATTGCAACGGCTTGTAAGGGTTGCTGTGCGAAACCGTCGTTGGCATCCGTCAGCCGATTTCGCAGAGTTTCCCTTTAGGCGCCTTACGAAAAACGTGACGAACGTAGTATGTTCGGGGCTGAATCGTTTTTCTTAGAGACGGCTATTCAACCTGAAGTACCAATGAAGAGTCACGGGTCAGAGGCACCCCCGGCATGATAGAGCTCGAACAAGAAGATCCAATCCCGCAAGGCGACCTGGCCCTGCAAATCACCGCGCTTCCACGCGAAACCAATGGCTTTGGCGATATTTTCGGCGGCTGGCTGGTGGCGCAGATGGATTTGGCCGGTACCGCAATGGCCAGCAAAGTTGCCGGTGGTCGCGTAGCCACCGTTGCGATCGATCGCATGGCGTTCCTGGTGCCGGTAGCGGTGGGTGCTCAGCTCTCCTTCTATACCCAGGCCCTGGAAATCGGCCGCAGCTCGATTCAGATGATGGTCGAAGTCTGGAGCGACGATCCACTGTCCAGCGAATGGCGTAAAGTCACCGAAGCCGTCTTCGTGTTCGTCGCCATCGACGGTAGCGGCCGCACTCGTTCGGTTCCGCCTAGAGCTCGTTAAACCAGAGCGGGTAAAAACGGTGCGTTAAACCCGGCGACCGTTTTGCGGTCCATTGCAGTCATTGTTCCTGATCGAGAGTTGCCCCATGAGCACGCCCAACGTTGAAGCCGTGAAACTGGATGAACTGAACTGCTGGCGCATCCGCCACGGTCAGGCCGAATTGCTGGTAGCCCAGCAAGGCGCGCACATCCTCAGTTATCAACTGGCTGGCGAGCCGCCGCTGATCTGGCTCAACGACGAGGCGGTGTTCAAAGCTGGCAAAAGCATCCGCGCCGGCGTGCCGGTGTGCTGGCCGTGGTTCGGCAACCTGTCGCGCAACCCGCAGAGTGTCCAGGCCATGCGCGTCAGCCAGGAACCGCCGACCGCCCACGGGCTGGTGCGAGCGATGGACTGGGAACTGGGTAGCATCGAAACCGAGGGCGAAAGCCTGAAAGTGGAATTCGTCCTGCCCTACCCCGAAGGCGGCTTGCCAGGCTGGCCGCATCAGGTGGGATTGAGGCTGGGCATTCGTCTGGATGAGCAGTTGCACATCAGCCTGACCAGCGAGAACAAGGGCGCCGAACACGTCTCCATCAGCCAGGCATTGCACAGCTATTTCGCGGTCAGCGATGTGCGCAACGTGCATGTCGAAGGGGTGGATGGCTTGAGCTATATCGAAACCCTGGACGACTGGAAAACCGTCACCCAGACCGGTGATCTGCATTTTACCGGCGAGACTGACCGCATCTATCTCAATACCCCGCCGAAGCTGAGCATTGTTGACCCACACTGGGAACGACGCATTGAACTGACCAGCAGCGGTTCGCGCTCGGCGGTAATCTGGAACCCCTGGATCGACCGCGCCGCGGCATTCAGCGACATGGCCGACGATGGCTGGCAGCGCATGCTGTGCATTGAAACGGCGAATGTGATGGGTGATGTGGTGACACTGGCACCGGGGGCAAGTCATACCTTGGGCGTCAGCATCGGCGCAAAACCGCTCTAAGCCATACCGCAATGAAATGTGGGAGCCAGCCTGCTGGCGATGGCGTCGTGTCAGTCAACTTGAAAGTATCTGACGGACCGCTATCGCCAGCAGGCTGGCTCCCACAGTTATTCGGTGGCTGCTAGAGATCAGACTCCTGCACCACCCGCACCTGCGCCGCGTCCAGCGCATACGCCGCATCCGCCAGGTCGTTGTTGACCTTCTCGATCTTCAACGTGCCCGTCACCCACAGCGGCGTGTAGATATCGTTCAGCTTCAAGCCTTTTGGATAACGCACCAGCACCAACTGGTTTGGTGGCGGTGGCGGCACGTGGATGCAAGCGCCCGGGTACGGCACAAGGAAGAACAGCGTGCTGTGGCCCTTGGCGTCGGATTCCAGCGGCACCGGATAACCGCCAATGCGGATGTGCTTGTCGTTCATCGACGGCACGGTTTTGGTCGAGTACATCACCGCCGGCAAGCCCTTGCTCTGCTTCATGCCACCCTTTTGGGTAAAGGTGCCGTTGGCTTCCGGGGAGTTGTGGTCGATTTCGGGCATGGCCTCGAGGGCTTTCTGGTCCGACTTGGGCATCAGTTCGAGCCAGTCGGTTTCCGGCAGTTCGCCGGCATGGGCCAAGCCACTGCCCAGGAAGAGAAGAGTCAACAGAAGACGGCGCATGAAAGTGCTCGGCAAAGGATAGGACAATGTGACGATGGCAGCGCCGAGCATTCTAGCCCTCTCCGGTCATGGCGCAGAGAGGGCTTTGTCACTTCAATCAGGTTCTTTTTTTGATCAGACCGTAGATCACCAGCAATACCACCGCGCCCACCAGCGCACCGATGAAACCTGCGCCTTCGCCAGCGCGGTAAATGCCCAAGGCCTGGCCGCCGTAAGTGGCCGCCAGCGAACCGCCGATACCGAGCAGGATGGTCATGATCCAGCCCATGCTGTCATCGCCCGGTTTCAGAAACCGAGCCAGCAGGCCGACGATCAAGCCAATAAAGATGGTTCCGATAATTCCCATGGCATTTCCCTCTGATTAATTGGCTATAGCCTAGACAGACTTTGGCATCCTGCCATCAGAGAACGGCGGCCCCTGAAGGTTCCGCCGTTGCCACATGAAACTATTCGGCGATCAGCGCTTCGACCTTGAGGATCTGCGCAGCCAACGTCTCACGGTCTGCACAGCGCAGACTCGCGTGACCGACTTTGCGGCCGACCTTGAAAGCCTTGCCGTAGTGATGCAAATGACAGTCGTCGATCGCGATCACTTTTTCTACTGGCGGCACGACACCGATGAAGTTGAGCATCGCGCTCTCGCCGACCTTGGCCGTCGAACCCAGCGGCAGACCAGCGACGGCCCGCAGGTGGTTTTCGAACTGGCTGCACTCGGCGCCTTCGGTGGTCCAGTGTCCGGAGTTGTGCACACGCGGGGCGATTTCGTTGGCCTTGAGGCCGCCGTCGACTTCGAAGAACTCGAACGCCATCACGCCGACGTACTCCAGCTGCTTGAGCACCCGGCTGGAGTAATCTTCAGCCAACGCTTGCAGCGGGTGATCGGTGCTGGCCACGGACAGCTTGAGAATGCCGCTGTCGTGGGTGTTGTGAACCAGTGGATAGAACCTGGTCTCACCATCGCGGGCGCGCACGGCGATCAGCGAGACTTCGCCAGTGAACGGCACGAAGCCTTCCAGCAGGCAGGCAACGCTGCCCAGCTCAGCGAAAGTGCCGACCACGTCTTCAGGCTTGCGCAGGACTTTCTGGCCCTTGCCGTCGTAACCCAGGGTGCGGGTTTTCAGCACGGCCGGCAGACCGATCGAAGCCACGGCGGCGTCCAGGTCGGCTTGCGACTGGATGTCTGCGAACGCGGGGGTAGGAATCCCCAGGTCCTTGAACATGCTCTTTTCGAACCAGCGATCACGAGCGATGCGCAGGGCTTCGGCGCTCGGGTACACCGGGACGAATTGCGACAGGAATGCCACGGTTTCGGCCGGGACGCTTTCGAACTCGAAGGTTACCAGGTCGACTTCATCGGCCAGTTGACGCAGGTGATCCTGATCGCCGTAATCGGCCCGCAGATGTTCACCCAACGCGGCTGCGCAAGCATCCGGCGCCGGGTCCAGGAAAGCGAAGTTCATGCCCAGCGGAGTGCCCGCCAGCGCCAACATGCGACCCAACTGGCCGCCACCGATTACACCGATTTTCATCGTCAACAACCTCAGGCGATGCGTGGGTCTGGATTGTCCAGGACGCTGTCTGTCTGCTCAGCGCGGAATTTCTTCAACACGGTATGAAATTGCGGATGCTTGGCGCCCAGGATGCTCGCCGAGAGCAGCGCTGCGTTGATCGCGCCAGCTTTGCCGATGGCCAGGGTGGCGACCGGAATGCCCGCGGGCATCTGCACGATAGACAGCAGCGAATCGACGCCCGAGAGCATCGAAGACTGCACCGGTACGCCCAGCACCGGCAGGTGGGTCTTGGCCGCACACATGCCTGGCAGGTGGGCCGCGCCACCGGCACCGGCGATGATCACCTCGATGCCACGGGCCTCAGCCTCTTCGGCGTACTGGAACAGCAGGTCCGGGGTGCGGTGGGCAGAGACCACTTTCACCTCGTAAGGGATGCCGAGCTTTTCCAGCATATCGGCGGTGTGGCTAAGGGTGGACCAATCGGACTTGGAGCCCATGATCACGCCAACCAGTGCGCTCATCGTCGTGCCTCTTCTCTCTGGGCGCCCGCAGGCGCGTCAAAAAACAACAAGCCACGCAGAATGCGTGGCTTGATTGTACGAATTAAGGCCAGGTAAAACCGGCCGAAGGCCGCGCAGTATACCTCAAAGAAGCAGATAAACAGCCCCCGATACGACCATCTGTCATACGGCGCAAAGTGCCGGTTTTATTGACCCGCAGGTCAATCAAATCCACCACAAATCCCTGTGGGAGCTGGCTTGCCTGCGATGAGGCCGGCATAGCAAACAATGATGTTGCCTGAAACGCCGCAATCGCGGGCAAGCCCGCTCCCACAGGGTTTTCATTGTTCTCAGGAACCCGTTGTGCCTTGGGCCGTGCCGCCCTCCAGTTTGCGCCACAACAACCGCACATTGGCCTTGCGCACCAGTGCGCAGCGATACAGACGAATCTCCAGTGGCACATGCCATTGCGGACCGCCGCAGACCACCAACTCACCGCGAGCCAGTTCGGCGCGCACGCTCAGTTGCGGTACCCAGGCGATGCCCAGGCCTTCCAGCGCCATGCTTTTCAGGCTGTCGGCCATGGCGGTTTCGTAAATAGTGGTGAATCGCAGCGCCCGCTGGCGCAACAGCATGTTCACCGAACGCCCAAGAAACGCACCGGCGCTGTAGGCCAATAGCGGCACACTGGCCTCGCCTTCCAGGTCGAACAACGGTTTGCCATCGGCATCGGCGGCGCAGACCGGAAGCATTTCGGTATCCCCCAGGTGCAGCGACGGGAAAATCTCCGGGTCCATTTGCATGGCCGCATCCGGGTCGTAAAACGCCAGCATCAGATCGCAGCCGCCTTCGCGCAACGCGTGCACCGCATCGCCGACGTTGGTCGCCACCAGTCGCGTGGCGATGTTCAGCCCTTCGTTGCGCAATTGTGCGATCCAGCGCGGGAAGAAACCCAGCGCCAGGGAATGAGCGGCGGCAACCTGCATCACCTCGCCCTGCCCGCCTTCCAGGTGATGAAGATGACGCAGTACTTCGCCCAGCTGTTCGACCACGGTTCGCGCGGTGACGAGAAACAGCTGCCCCGCCGCCGTCAACTCGACCGGCGTACGGGAGCGATTGACCAAGGTTAGCCCCAGCGCAGCTTCAAGGCTGCGGATCCGCCGGCTGAATGCAGGCTGGGTCACGAAGCGGCGCTCAGCCGCCTGGGAGAAGCTGCGGGTGGCGGCCAGAGCACTGAAGTCCTCGAGCCATTTGCTTTCCAGATTCATCACGCCCTCCCGGACACGCACCAATTTAGGTCACACGTTCGCCGCGCACGCGGCGTCACATGGGCATTATGCCGAATGTGCATAGGCTAGTGTTTAACAGCATTGGCTCAAAACTCTTCACAAGCCTAGCATTTGCAGTGTTCCGGCATAGACCGGGTCCATATCGAGATGATTTCTATCATGTCCTCCGCTGCATCTTTCCGCACAGAAAAAGACCTGCTTGGCGTACTCGAAGTACCTGCTCAAGCGTATTACGGTATCCAAACCCTGCGAGCGGTGAACAACTTCCGTCTCTCCGGTGTTCCGATTTCGCATTACCCGAAACTGGTTGTCGGTCTGGCGATGGTCAAACAGGCCGCCGCTGACGCCAACCGCGAGCTGGGTCACCTGAGCGAAGCCAAGCACGCTGCCATCAGCGAAGCCTGTGCCCGATTGATCCGCGGCGATTTCCACGAAGAATTCGTGGTGGACATGATTCAAGGCGGCGCTGGCACTTCGACCAACATGAATGCCAACGAAGTCATCGCCAACATCGCGCTGGAGGCCATGGGCCACAGCAAAGGCGAATACCAATACCTGCACCCGAACAACGACGTGAACATGGCGCAGTCGACCAACGACGCCTACCCGACCGCGATCCGCCTGGGTCTGCTGCTGGGTCACGACGCATTGCTGGCCAGCCTCGACAGCCTGATCCAGTCGTTCGCCGCCAAAGGTGAAGAATTCAGCCACGTTCTGAAGATGGGTCGTACCCAACTGCAAGACGCCGTGCCGATGACCCTGGGCCAGGAATTCCGCGCCTTCGCCACCACCCTGAGCGAAGACTTGGCGCGTCTGAAGACCCTGGCACCTGAGCTGCTGACCGAAGTGAACCTGGGCGGCACCGCGATTGGTACTGGCATCAACGCCGACCCGCGTTACCAGGCCCTGGCCGTTCAGCGCCTGGCAACTATCAGCGGTCAACCGCTGGTACCGGCCGCCGACCTGATCGAAGCCACCTCCGACATGGGCGCCTTCGTGCTGTTCTCCGGCATGCTCAAGCGCACCGCGGTCAAGCTGTCGAAGATCTGCAACGACCTGCGTCTGCTGTCCAGCGGCCCACGCACCGGCATCAACGAAATCAACCTGCCAGCGCGTCAGCCAGGCAGCTCGATCATGCCAGGCAAGGTCAACCCGGTAATTCCGGAAGCCGTTAACCAGGTTGCGTTCCAGATCATCGGCAACGACCTGGCCCTGACCATCGCGGCCGAAGGCGGCCAGTTGCAACTGAACGTGATGGAGCCGCTGATCGCTTTCAAGATCTTCGACTCGATCCGCCTGCTGCAGCGCGCCATGGACATGCTGCGCGAGCACTGCATCGTCGGCATCACCGCCAACGAAGAGCGCTGCCGTGAACTGGTCGAACACTCGATCGGCCTGGTCACCGCACTGAACCCGTACATCGGCTATGAAAACGCCACCCGTATTGCCCGTGTCGCCCTTGAAAGCGGCCGCGGTGTGCTGGAACTGGTGCGTGAAGAAGGCTTGCTCGACGAAGAAATGCTCGCCGACATCCTGCGCCCGGAAAACATGATTGCTCCGCGTCTGGTGCCTTTGAAGGCTTAACCAAACGCTGGCTCTTTTGAAGAGCACGCTCACCAGGTCGAGGGACTAGACACCTCTCACCTTTTGAGGGCTTGGGGATTTACTCCCTCAAGCCCTTTTTTTTAACTCTTTGGCAGCCACAACAGAATGTCTGGAAGCTGAAAAATGTGGGAGCGGGTTTGCTCGCGAAGGCGGTGCGTCAGTCACCCTGAGTGGTGGATATCAGACCGCATTCGCGAGCAATCCCGCTCCCACAAAAGAGCAGCTTCTACATAAGCCCGACGCCGGTAACGTCGGGTGTTTCAAAGCTTCGTTTCGTCGCTTGCACCACAACCGTGCAGACGGATGGCACTCTCCTATGTATAGTGCCGGCCCTCTTCGCGTGAGCGGTCGTCGGTAACGAGGCCCAAACCCATGCGAACCCGAACTAATAACAAACCCGCGAAATGGAACCGGGACGAACCTTCGCCTAACCTGTTGTGCCGAGCACAATCGGGTGTAACGCGATGTGTCAACCACCCAGCATTCGCACACACAAAAAATAGCGAGGAATAATCCATGCTCGAAGTCATCAACGACTTCCTCTCAGGGAAAGTACTGATCGTGCTCATTGTCGGGCTCGGTAGCTACTTCACGATCCGCTCGCGTTTCGTCCAGTTCCGTCATTTCTTCCACATGTTCGCGGTGTTCCGTGACAGCCTGCGCAGCAGCGCCGGTCAACTCAGCTCGTTCCAGGCCCTGATGCTCAGCCTCGCCGGCCGCGTCGGTGCGGGTAACATCGCCGGTGTCGGCATCGCCGTGACCCTTGGTGGCCCCGGTGCCGTGTTCTGGATGTGGGTGACCGCGCTGGTCGGCATGTCCAGCAGCTTCTTCGAATGCTCCCTCGGCCAGCTCTACAAGCGCTGCGACTCCGAAGGCCAGTTCCGTGGCGGCCCGTCCTTCTACATTCAGCACGGCCTGCAGAAACGCTGGCTGGGCATGATCATGGCGTTCCTGCTGCTGATCACCTTCGGCTTCGCCTTCAATGGCCTGCAAGCCCACGCCGTAACCCACTCGCTGAACAATGCCTTCGGCCTCGACACCACTTACACCGGGCTGGGCCTGGCGGTATTGCTGGGTCTGGTGTTCATCGGCGGCATCAAGCGGATCGCCAAGGTCGCTGACCTGCTGGTACCGGTGAAAACCCTGGTGTACATCGGCGTGACCATCTACGTGATCGTGCTGCAGTTCGATCACGTTCCGGGCATGTTGATGACCATCGTCAAAAGCGCCTTCGGTCTGGACCAGGCGTTCGGCGGCCTGATCGGCAGCGCCATCGTCATGGGCGTGAAGCGCGGCGTGTTCGCCAACGAAGCAGGCCTGGGCAGTGCGCCGAACGTGGCCGCGGTGGCCTCGGTCGAGCACCCGGTCTCGCAAGGCGTGGTTCAAGCGTTCAGCGTGTTCCTCGACACCTTCGTGATCTGCACCTGCACCGCGTTGCTGATCCTGCTGTCGGGCTTCTACACCCCGGGTTTCGAAGGCGACGGCATTGCCCTGACCCAAAACTCCCTGGCTGCCGTGGTCGGTGACTGGGGCCGGATGTTCATCTCCGTAGCCTTGGCGCTGTTCGTATTCACCTCGATTCTCTACAACTACTATCTGGGGGAGAACAACCTGCGCTTCATGATCGGTGAAAACCGCAAGGCGCTGATCGCCTACCGCGCATTGGTACTGGTATTGATCTTCTGGGGTGCCATCGAGAACCTGAGCACGGTGTTCGCCTTCGCTGACATCACCATGACTCTGCTGGCGTTCGTGAACCTGATCGCGCTGTTCCTGCTGTTCAAGGTCGGCATGCGCATCCTGCGTGACTACGATGACCAGCGCGCTGCCGGCATCAAGACCCCGGTGTTCGATTCGAGCAAGTTCCCGGATCTGGACCTGGACCTGAAAGCCTGGCCAGCCAATCCACAAGCCGCCGCTCCTACGGCCGCAGCCGAGCCGCAAGGCGTGACCGCAGCGCAACGCTGATCGGTAAAAAACCGGGCGCACCCTCTGCGCCCGGCGTGACACAGCTTGCGACCGGCGTCATGCTCGGTCGTAGGTTGTGGCAGCTTTTTTGATGCTGCCGTTTTGGTTCGAGCTTGAGACCACGTCGCTGCCATCGCGAGCAGGCTCGCTCCCACATCGTTTTCGGAGAACCTCCATGAATTCCTCGACTTTTCCTGCCGCCCAGCACGTCATGGTGCTCTACACCGGCGGCACCATCGGCATGCAAGCCAGTGCCCACGGCCTGGCGCCGGCGTCCGGTTTCGAAGCGCGGATGCGCGAGTATCTGCACAGCCAACCCGAACTGGTGGTACCGCAGTGGCGCTTTCGCGAGATGTCGCCGCTGATCGACAGCGCCAACATGACGCCCGCCTACTGGCAGCAACTGCGTGAAGCGGTGGTCGACGCCGTTGATGTCCAGGGCTGCGACAGCGTGTTGATCCTGCATGGCACCGATACCCTGGCCTACAGCGCTGCGGCCATGAGCTTTCAGTTGCTCGGCCTGCATGCCCGCGTGGTGTTCACCGGCTCCATGCTGCCGGCCGGCGTGACCGACAGCGATGCCTGGGAAAACCTCAGCGGCGCGCTGGTTGCCCTTGGCCAAGGCCTGGCACCGGGCGTTCATCTGTACTTCCACGGTGAACTGCTCGACCCGACCCGCTGCGCCAAGGTTCGCAGTTTCGGCCGTCATCCGTTCAAACGGCTGGAGCGTCAGGGCGGCGGCGTGAAAGCGACTTCCGTGCCGGCGCAATTGAACTACAACCAGCCTAAACAACTGGCGACGGTCGCAGCGCTCCCCCTGTTCCCCGGCATCGGCGCCGAGCAACTGGATGGCCTGCTCAACAGCGGTATTCAGGGTCTGGTGCTGGAATGTTATGGCAGCGGCACCGGGCCAAGCGACAACCCCGCGTTTCTCGCCAGCCTGGAACGGGCGCAGGACAAAGGTGTGGTGGTGGTCGCGGTTACACAATGCCATGAAGGTGGCGTGCAGCTCGACGTGTACGAGGCGGGCAGCCGCTTGCGTGACGCCGGTGTGTTGTCCGGTGGCGGCATGACTCGCGAGGCGGCGTTTGGCAAGTTGCATGGGCTGCTGGGTGCAGGACTTGAAACCGCTGAAGTTCGACGGCTGGTTGAGCTCGATCTGTGCGGCGAACTAAACAACCGCTTGAGCCAAAACTGAACTAGTTTTGTTGAGCCTTACTTTAGCGATAATGTCATCCTCCCTCTATTTCTTTGAGGGAGGATGATAAAAACTACACCCTATTACTCTTTACTTACACTGAAAATGCCGTCCGTCAGCGTTTTTTTAACCGGAGTCTCAGTGAACTCAGCGCTCAGACTTCCAAAATATAAATCCCCAACACTATCGTGGCTTACTTTTAACTTACTGCCAGACGAAGAATAAATCTCACCGTCCTCCCAGTAAAATATGGATCCATCCGAAGGCCCCACTTCTGTTCCAAGATGATCTTTTAAAAGTATAAAAGATACACCCGTAAAATTCTCCCCAAGTCCGGAACCAAAGTATGCCAATAAGAAGAGTCCAGCATCATCAACCGCCGCAGCAGGAAGGATTTCCTGCACTCCATTTACGTTGACCTTGAGTTCTCCTTTTGCTGCCTTGGCCTTCTTAAGATTGGCTTTATGCTGTAAAATATTCATAAGCGAAGTCCTTATCATTCAATAAAATTACTAGACGGTCGAATATGACCACACTTTATGCTAGTAAAAAAATATACATAGTCAACTAAGAAGTGCAAGATTTTATAATTAATTCATAACTTGTCGATAAAACGATGAATGGCATAGTTTCTTTCGAAAACCTACTATTTTTGATAGTAGCCTCATACTTTATTTCGTATTAATCTGTTCAGACGCAAGTCTCTGCATCCCAGTAATCAATACTTTTTATTCGAAGTTATCTTTAGAAAAAGTTAAAGCGGCATGTAACTTGCTATTTATTCTCCCCCACGCTGGAACCGCTTATGCTCCACTCCCATCTCACCACCCTCAATGCCGTTTCCCTGGTGCTTAACACCTTCAAGGCCGAAGGCCTGTCCAGCGAAGCATTGCTGGCCGGCAGCGGCATCAGCGCGGCGGATCTGAGCCGGGCGGACACGCGCATCACCACCAACCAGGAGATGCTTGTTTGCGCCAATGCCGTCGCGTTACGCCGCGATATCGGCCTGGAACTGGGCCGGCGAATGCACGTTTCGTCCTACGGCATGCTCGGGTACGCCTTACTCACCAGCGCCACTTTAGGTGACGCCTTGCGGTTGGCGCTGCACTATCCGGCGCTATTGGGAACACTGTTCGAGTTGAGCCTGGAGGAAGAGGACGAGCGCATCTGGCTCACCGCGGGCGACTATCGGGAAAACCTGGCGCTGGCGCCGTTCAATGTCGAGTTTTGCCTGGTCTCGATGAAAGTCACCTGCGAAGACTTGCTCGGCCACCCTCTGCCTCTGCTCGGCGCCCGCTTCGAACACCCGGCGCCGGATTATCAGGCGCGCTACGCCGAGCGTTTCGACTGCCCCTTGCAGTTCGATGCTGTGTCCAATGCCTTTGCTTTCGACAAACGCTGGCTCGAACAACCCCTGCCTCTGGCCGACGCCATCACGCACCAGGCCATGGCCGAGCGTTGTCGCAAGCAAAACACCGAATTCACCGGGCGTCAGGCCTGGCTCGGGCGTATCCGCCAACTACTCGCTGCGCAACTGAGCGCGGCGCCGGGCCTGGATGGGCTGGCCAAACAGTTGAACTGCTCGGCGCGCACCCTGCGCCGACATCTGAAGGACCTGGGCTGCAGCTATCAGGAACTGCTCGATGAGTTGCGCTTCGAGCAGGCCAAGCGAATGCTCTGCGAAGATCAACTGCCGATCTATCGGATTGCCGAGGCGTTGGGGTTCAGCGAGACCGCAAGTTTCCGCCATGCATTTGTGCGCTGGAGTGGTGTGGCGCCCAGTCAGTTCAGGCCTTGAGGATGACGGCCTCCTGAATGCCGCCATCGCGAGCAGGCTCGCTCCCACATTGGATCTTCAGCGAACCCCGTATTTGTGTGCGGCGCAAAACTACTGTGGGAGCGAGCCTGCTCGCGATGGCGACTTCAAGTACGCCAAAAGCTTCGCGGGCAAGCCTCGCTCCTACAGGGGACAGGTGCGTCATTCGAGGGCGTCGATGTGCAATTAAGGGGCGAATTTCGGTCAAATCTTTTGGCCATATCGATCCCCTTTTGGCCTTTCCTGCCGTTCTCCCAAACGCCGCCCGCCGCAAGACTGTGTGCAACCGAATCAGCCTGCGGAGAACAAGAATGCTGACGATCTACTCGGACGATCACCACTTGCATCACGGCCGTTGCGAATTGATGGACGGGCAATTGATGCCCTGCTTCGAAATGCCCTCGCGGGCCGACCATGTGTTGGCACGCGTACAGTCCCGCCATCTGGGCCCGGTCGAGGCGCCGCAGGATTTCGGTCTCGGACCGATCGAGCGTATCCACAGCCGCGACTACCTCGACTTCTTCAAAGGGGCCTGGGCGCGCTGGACCGAATTCAATACCGACGGCGACTTGCTGCCCTACACTTGGCCTGCCCGCACCTTACGCCGGATCATGCCCACCAGCCTGCACGGTCAGCTCGGCTATTACAGCTTCGACGGCGGCGCACCGATTACCGCCGGCACATGGCAAGCGGCATATAGCGCAGCGCAAGTTGCCCTCACGGCGCAAGCCGCGATTCAGCGCGGTGCCCGCAGTGCTTTCGCCTTGTGTCGTCCACCGGGGCACCATGCCGCCAGCGACTTGATGGGCGGCTATTGCTACCTCAACAACGCCGCCATCGCCGCTCAGGCATTCCTCGATCAGGGCCACAAAAAGGTCGCGATCCTCGATGTCGATTACCACCACGGCAACGGCACCCAATCGATTTTCTACGAGCGCAGCGACGTGCTGTTCACCTCGATCCACGGCCATCCGGAAGCCGAGTTTCCGTTCTTCCTCGGTTATGAAGAAGAACACGGTGAAGGCCCGGGCGAAGGGTTCAACTTCAACTACCCTTTGCCCGCCGGCTCAGGCTGGGACCGCTGGAGCGCAGCCCTGGAGCAGGCCTGCAAAGAGATTGAAAAGTACGGCGCCGACATCGTCGTCGTATCCCTGGGCGTCGATACGTTCAAGGACGACCCGATCTCCCAGTTCAAACTCGACAGCCCGGATTACCTGGCGATGGGCGCGCGCATCGCGGGTCTCGGCAAGCCGACGCTGTTCGTGATGGAAGGCGGTTACGCGGTAGAAGAAATCGGCATCAATGCCGTGAACGTTCTCGAAGGTTTTGAAAGCGCCCAATGAGGAATTAGAACAAATGAACCGACTCAAGCGTTTTATCGCTCCAGTGTTATGCGCCACCGTATTCAGTGGTGCCGTTCACGCTGAAGAACGGACTTTGCGGGTGTACAACTGGTTCGACTACATCACCCCCAAAGCACTGGAAGATTTCAAGGCTCAGAACACTCAGACCAAACTGGTCTACGACATCTTCGACACCAACGAAGCGCTGGAGGCCAAGCTGCTGACCGGTAACTCCGGCTACGACGTGGTGGTGCCGTCCAATGTGTTCCTCGCCAAGCAGATTGAGGCCGGGGTGTTCCAGCCGCTGGACCGCAGCAAACTGCCGAACTGGAATCATCTCGACCCCAAGCTGATGAAGCTGATCGAAGCCAACGACCCGGGCAACAAGTTCGCCGTGCCATACATGTACGGGACCATCCTGATCGGATTCAACCCGGACAAGGTCAAAGCCGCGCTGGGCGATAACGCACCAGTGGACAGCTGGGACCTGATCTTCAAGGAAGAGAACATCAGCAAACTCAAGCAGTGCGGCGTGGCCCTGCTCGACTCGCCGTCAGAGATCCTGCCGCTGGCCCTGCAACACCTGGGCCTGGACCCCAACAGCAAGAAGCCGGCGGACTACGCCAAGGCTGAAGCGCTGCTGATGAAGATCCGTCCGTACATCACCTACTTCCATTCGTCCAAGTACATGGCCGACATCGCCAACGGTGACATCTGCGTGGCAGTCGGTTACTCCGGCAGCTTCTCCCAGGCCGCCAACCGCGCCAAGGAAGCCAAGAACGGTGTGATCGTCGACATGCGCCTGCCCAAAGAAGGCGCACCGATCTGGTTCGACATGCTGGCGATCCCCAAAGGAGCGAAAAACCCGCAAGACGCCTACACCTTCATTAACTACCTGCTGCAACCCCAGGTCATCGCGCCGGTCAGCGATTTCGTCGGTTACCCGAACCCGAACAAGGACGCCACGGAAATGGTCGACCCGGCGATTCGCAACAACCCGAACCTGTACCCGACCGAAGCGGCGATGAGCACGCTCTATACCCTGCAACCGTTGCCTCGTGATGCCGAACGTGCGCGCACCCGCGCCTGGACCAAGATCAAGTCCGGCACTTGAAACACCGCGCAAACCGAAGACCCGCGCCATCGCGGGTCTTTTTTTGTCTGCGATATTTATCTACCACCTGGCCCGGTTTGCGCCTGGGTACTGTCGGTTCGAGACGGCAATACCTGCCCCCCATCCGCCAACCGGTTCCTGTCCATGACTGAAAACATCCGAACAAACACTTCATCACTGCTGCTGAAAAAAAGTCGCCTGATCGATCAAACCAGCGGCGGCCCTACACTCCATGATGCCGCCGCGCAGCTTCTGCAAAAAGCCTTGAAGAAACGCTTTCCCAAACAAGACATCGACCCCGACAAAGCCATGCTCGCGTCGCCGGTATGGCACCCACACGGAGGGGCTCTGGTCACCCATGGCAATCACTTCGAATCGCTGACCCACGCACTGGCACGTTTAGGCTTCACGAAAACAACAGCCAACTATATCGAAGGCGAACATTTCCTGACCCTGACGTCCCATGCCAGCGACCCCATCCACTTACCGGTCAGCATGGATGCGATCACCAGCCTGCTCAATGAACACGCGCCGTTACTGTTTGTGGCCTTCGAACAAAGCCAGCTGGACTACTGGAATGAAACCGTCGGCCCACTGCCGCGCTGGCAGATTCTGTCCGACACCCTGAAGGAGGCGCTCAACGTTCAGTCGGTCACTGGCTGGGACGCGGATCAGTGCACCCTTGGACGGCTCGTTTCGCTATACCCCGACAAGGCGCTGCGTCAGAGCAGCGGCAGTGGGCTATCGGCTGTTCGCGCCTGCCTGCTCGATCTCGACCTCAACTTCGAGATGGCCGAGAGCAATATCACCCGGCACTTGATACTGCCGGGCGCGCTGGTGCTGACTGCGACCGTTGGTACCCGTGAACTGATCGTGATGTACACCATCACCGGCGGCTACGAATCGTTCAATTCCCTGGAGCAACTGGGCGCAGCCCTCCCCGGGCGAATCGACATCGATCTGAGAGGCCAGAGCCTGAAGTGGCGACTCTACGAACCCGAGGAAAACATTTTCGATGCCATGGTCTGGGCATTGGTGGGCTCTCAGCTCGACGCCATCGATGCACTCGACCCGGTCAGCCGCTCTCCATTGGCCCACACCGCCCCTCGACAAGGCGCGAGTGGCGCTATCAGCGCCAAAGATCGTGCGCATGTGGAACAACTGACAAACGCCATACCCGAGTGGCTATCGACAGGATCGCTTGACGATATTCAAGCCTACGGCCGCTACCTGACCGATCTGGGAACCCTCAGAGGCGAGGCCGACAGTGACGTCTTCAATGTCGAAGACATCCCCCTCATTCATACTTACGCCCAGCAGCAAATGCGCGATGCCATCGTCGCCGACAAAACCGATGAAGGCGCCGCCTTACTGCCACTGAACGATATTCGGATCACCATTACCCACAGCTTCGAAGCCGGTGGCTTTACCCTGCCCGACCCGCGCAACCCCAGCGTCGAAACCCTGGCCGAATTTGCGCTGTGCAATACCCGCCCGTACAGCGCAACGGTGGCCTACGCCGATGGCACAGCTGTACCAGACTGGATGACTGTCACTTTTCTGTTGCGCATGGCCAACGAGGTCAACATCGGCGAAACCTATCCGCAGTTGATCAAGCGCACACTCATCGACGACCCGGTGCAGGCCCTGCGCCACAAGGCCCGCTACTGCCGTCAGCTGCCATTGCTGCTGCCGTTGCTGGCGCTGGAGTACAAGCTCAAGCGTCAGGGTGGTGTCGATGAGCAGGGCTACCGCCAGGTCTGCCAACTGATGGAGTCGATCGAAAACAAATCGCCACCCGCAGAGTGGTCGGTGCAGATTCGCCCGCTGGCGTTCATGCCCCGCTATCGTCTCGGCAGCACGCCGGACACTGTCGCGAACATGTACATCATCGGTCCGCGCGAGGGCTTGAGCGGCCCTTGCCTGCTTTATCAACCCTTGCTGGATCAACCGCTGCGCCAGTTTCCTTCCGAGCAGAACATGCTGTACGCGTTTTACCAGTCGGGCGAACTGCGCGACTCGATTCTGGCCTGGCTGCCCACCAGCGCGTTGAGTTTCGAATACGCCCAGTATGTGTTTTCCAACGGAATACCTTCGCCCTGGACGATTACCGAACTGGCTTTCGAGCCGTTTATCCATCTCGACCTGACCGCTTCCGTCGACCTGGCGAATACCCCCCTGAGCGGCGACATTCTCTCGGCCCTGTTCACCCACAACAGCCAGGCCATGACCAGGCTCGCCGACCGACAATCCACCTCCAACGCCGAGCGTCGCTGGGCGCTGCTGGCCGACAGCGGCTGGGCGGTGTTCAGCGTGGCCACCAATTTTCTCAGCGGCTCGGCGGGCAGCGCAGTCTGGGTCTGGCAAAGCATCAACCAGATCCAGCAGGCGCTGGATGCCCATGAGCGCGGCGACATAATCATCGAGTGGTCCTCGACCGGTGATGTCCTGTTGACTCTGGGCATACTGCTCACGCAACGGGTCGCGACACGGCGCATTCGGCTCTCAAGCCCATTCGGCGAAAACGCCTCGCCAGAACGGCTGCCCATGGATGAGCCTTTGTTCATTACACCCTCCTCTACAAAGCCGCCGACGGTCACACATGACACGACCCCGCTGAGCGCCGAACTGCCCGAGACTCATCTCTCGAGCCTGGCGCCCGTCCCGCCAGGCCGTATCAATGCAGGGGCGCAATTTCTACAACAGATCAATCGATTCCAGGTACCGGCGCCGAATCTGCCGGACGGCGCGCAGCCCAATGCCAATCATCTCCATGAACTGGCGGGAAAGCTGTACGCCAAGGTCGGTGAGCGATGGTTTCAGGTCAGTGCCGAAACGGACGAACCGGTGCTCATCGTTGACCCGAACGATCCGTTGCGGTCCGGCTTTAGTGTGCAGTTCGACGAGGGCGAAGGTCGATGGCACTGGGATCTGAAACTGCGGTTACGCGGCGGCGGCCCGACCGGCCGGATCGCAGCCCTGCAGCGTGAAAAAACCAAAAGAAGGGATGCTGCGTGGGCTGCACTGCGTCAGTTCATTGCACAGGAAGCTACTCGAAAAGCCACTCTGGACGAGGCCTTGAAACGCTTGGAGACCAACGACGTATCGGCCACGATGTCCGACGAAGCCATAGCCACTTACCTCTCAAAGTCCGAGGAGCTGGCCAACGGATATCGCCAGGCACTGGAAGACCTCGAAAAGTGGCGCGAAGCGGGGGGCGCAGGCGTTTTTTATCAGTCTCAGCTGATGCGGTTCACCGTTGAGCAGCATCGTTACCTCAGCGGCTGGCTGAGAATGAAGTTGCGCGAATACGCGCAAATCGTCGTGCCCTTGGTCAGCCCGTCGGAATCTGCGACAGCGATGCCTCGGGCCGTGCAAATGGAAGCTGCACAAAAGGCCATCGCCGTGAGCGATGAAATGATTGACTGCCTCGCTCACCTGCACACCTCATTGAACAGGTTGATGACCAATACCGGCGTTGCCCGCAAGGTCGCCGGCGATCTGAGAAAGTTACTGCCGTCATTCTCCCGCTACGACCTTGAAGCCAATGAAATCGGCCTGTCCACCGAGCTTTGCCTGCGTGAAGTGCCCGACAGCGACATGAGTCAGGTACGTGAGCTTGTCGAACAGATTGTCGACAATGCGGCTGACGCAGGCCATACCCTGACGTCTGCTGACTCCGAGGCAGCGAATGTCGATCAGCTCACCGCCCTCGTCGATCACCTGGCAGACTCCGAACGACGTCTGCAGGAGCTCTCCGTCGCCTGGCCCAATCATTTGGAGCCGGTCCGATTCAAGCGCATTCAGACGCTGGTCGCGGATTTACATCAACTGGCGCGCAACCGTCTGCTCAACTTGCTTCCGGAACCTGAAGACGTACCGGTCACCGCGATGGCCAGGCTTGAGCCGGCGCCCTCCACTTCACGAGCCATCATCAAGGTGAGCAAATCCCGGCCACGGGGAGGTGAGGCGCAAAAGACCCCGTCTACCGAAAAACCGGAGCCTGTCGAAGAAGTCCCCATCGTCAAGGCGGCGACCAGGCGTGCGACGCAACCGCCGGCACTGGACGATGAAGGTATCGTCGCCAACGGGCTTTCTCTGGCCGCTGAACTCAATGCGTTCATTAAACGTCTGCGCACGGACGCACAGCGTCCCTCGCGCATTCCGGCGGACATGAAAGACCTGTTCGATCAACAGGCGACCCGCCTCGAACAAGCCGCCAATGACGTTGATGCGGTATTTGCTCGCAGAAGCGGCGATTTTCCAGTGGGGAGCTTGGGTACCGAACTGCGCGAGGGTGCCGCAAGAGTGCGGCGCGCAGGCATCAGCGTCTACGGCACCATGCTCATGGGGCGCAAACCCAGGGAGGCTTATCTGAAATGGCTGCAGGAACACAGCCAGGTCGAGATCATCAAAGACCAGCGCGGCCGCATCAAGACCAAACAGCGCAAGGACTACTTCCAGGAATACAAAATCGTCGACAAGACACGCCACAACAGACCGTTGTGGGTCGCACACTTTCACTACGACAAATTGACCGATCCGGATGATCAGTTCACGGCGGCCCATCTCAAGTTCGCCGATGAGTACCTGCAAGAACTGCCTGCCAAGACACGTCAGGAACTGAACACGTTTGATGCGGTGGACAACGCGCTGCGCCGGGTCGTCAATCCGTTGGTTCTGGATCTGTTTCTCAAGCCTGAACCGCAAAAGTAGTCAACCGCCCCAGACCTTGCGCAAACGGGCCAGAGCCGCTTCGATCGCTGGCTCTGGTACGGCAGCAAAACCCAACACCAACCCGGCTCGCTGATCCAGCGGCGTCTGCGAGTCGGGCAACCAGTAGCTGCTCAAACCGTTGACCTCGACCCCGACGCTTTCCGCTTGTTCGATCAACTCGCGCTCACGAGCCACGCCGCTCACCGGGACTGTCAGATGCAGCCCCGCAGCCACACTCGGCACGCTTCCAACGCCCTCAATGTTCGTCGGCCAATGAGCCAACAGACAATTGCGTCGACTCAGGGCGGCGCGGCGCATGCGGCGGATATGGCGCTGGAAATGCCCGGTCGCCATGAACTCGGCCATCACCGCTTGGGTGCTCACCTCCGAATGGCGTACATCCACCGCTCGACGTTGGGCGAACGCCTCCACCAGTCCCGGTGGCAGTACCAGATAACCCAGTCGCAACGCTGGAAAAGCGACCTTGCCGAAGGTACCGACATACAGCACTCGCCCATGGCGATCGAGTGCCGCCAACGGCGCCAGCGGTGCGCCGCTGTAACGGTACTCGCCATCGTAATCGTCCTCGATGATCCAGCCCTGGTTGCGCTCGGCCCAGGCGAGCAGGTCCAGACGTCGGGCCAGGCTCATGACCACACCGGTCGGGTACTGATGGGAAGGCGTGACGTAAGCCAGCCGGCAATCGCTCAACTGCGCGAGCGTGTTGCAATCGATTCCCTCCTCGTCCACCGGCACACCATGCAACCGTGCACCGGCTACCGCAAAGGCATGACCGGCGGCGCGATAACCCGGATTTTCGATCCCCACCCCATCACCAGGCTCCACCAGCAACTGTGCACAAAGGCTGATCCCCTGCTGCGCGCCACTGGTGATCACAATTTGCTCAGCCGTGCACTGCATGCCCCTCGAGCTGCGCAAGTAGGCCGCAATCAATCCACGCAATCGTTCATCACCCGCCGGATTGCCATAACACAGTTGCTGCAAATCCGGCTTACGCCAGAAAGCCGCATTTAGCTTGGCCCAGACCTCGAAAGGAAACAGATCGAAGGCTGGAACGCCGACCCGAAATGCCCGAGGCGGACCACTGGGAGGCAAGGCCAGATGGTTCTTTTCAACGCGCCCCAAAGCGCTGCTGTGGATAACTTTACTGGATGAAACCACAGGCAAATCCAGCCAATTTGTGGATAAGGCTGTGGGTAACCCTGTTGAAAACCCTGTGGATATTTTTGTGGATAATTTTTTCACCGGCAACGCGGCTTGAGGCAATTGCGCGACGTAAGTCCCGTCGCCAACACGCCCCTCGATGAAGCCTTCGGCGTAAAGCTGATCGTAGGCCCGGACCACGCTGTTGCGGGAAATCGATAACGCCGCCGCCAGATCGCGACTGGCCGGCAGTCGTGTGCCGCTGGCCAATCGTCCGTCGAGCACTCGCACCCGCAGCGCTTGATAGAGCTGACGACTCAGGCCCTGACGGCGGTCGAGTTCGATACCCGCCGGATTGAACGACGAGGGAAGCGGCGGATTCGGCATGGTAATGGACCTATGAAATTGGTCATTAATGGCTCTTACAACAGACCAATAGCCTGCCTAGGATGAACGCATTCGCCAAGGAAAATTTCCATGTACACGCCCAGCAATTTCGCCATCGATGATTTGAATGAACTGCATCAGCAGATACTCGGCACTCGCCTTGGCGTTTTGGTCACCCACGGTGAGCAAGGCCTGCAAGCCAGTCATTTGCCACTACTGCTGAATGTCGACCATGGCACCCATGGAACCCTCTACGGCCACTTCGCCAAAGCCAATCCGCAATGGAAGGAATTGCAGAACGGCGCCGAGGCGCTAGTGATTTTTGCCGGTGCCGATGCTTACGTCAGCCCGGGGTTCTACCCGAGCAAAGCCGAGCACGGCAAAGTCGTGCCGACCTGGAACTACGTCGCCGTGCATGCCTATGGCACGGCCGAAGTTTTCACCGACGCTGATCGCCTGCGCAATCTGGTCAGCGCTCTGACTGATCGTCATGAAGCGGGTCGCATCAATCCATGGAAAGTCGCTGATGCCCCCACCGACTACATTGATGGCATGCTCAAGGCCATCGTCGGTTTTGCCCTGCCTATCCAGCGTCTGGAGGGCAAGCGCAAGCTCAGCCAGAACCGCAATGCTGCAGACATCGCCGGTGTGCGCGAGGGGCTGGCCGCCAGCCCTGATGTGCACGACCAGGCCCTCGCCCACTTGATGCGTTAAGGAATCAATATGAGTCAGATCGACATCCGCCAGGTCACCGCCGACGATCACGCGGCCTGGCTGCCGCTGTGGCAAGCCTACCTGCGCTTCTACAACACCGAACTGCCCGAGGCGGTGACCCAAAGCACCTGGCAGCGCCTGCTCGATCCAAGCGAACCGACCCATGGGGCGCTGGCCTGGGCCGATGGCAAAGCGGTGGGCATGGTGCATTTCATCTACCACCGCTCGAACTGGAGCATCGAAAACTCCTGTTACCTGCAAGACTTGCTGGTGACACCAGAAACCCGCGGCACCGGTGTCGGTCGGCAACTGATCGAATTCGTCTACACCACGGCCAAGGCCGATGGCTGCTGCAAGGTTCATTGGCTGACCCACGAAACCAACGCCACCGCGATCCAGCTCTATGAGCGCATCGCCGAACGCCCCGGTTTCATCCAGTTTCGCAAAGGCCTTTAAGGTTCAAGGAGAGCAGCATGTCGACTTCACTCGCGGACTGGAAAGGTGTTCCGCCGCCTTCGGTCCAACTGATCGAAGGGCGTTTCATCCGCCTGGAAAAACTTGACCCGGTGCGTCACGCCGACGGTTTGTGGGAAGCCCTGGAAGGCCCTGGCGCGGACCCGAAGCTCTGGGATTATTTGCCTTATGGGCCTTTCCCGGAACGCAGCGCTTTCAACGATTGGCTGAACAATCACGCGGCCAACAGCGATCCGTATTTCTTCACGGTGATCGACCGTGCCAGCGGCAACGTCCAGGGCATCCTCAGCCTGATGTCGATTGTCCCTGCTCAGGGTCGCATCGAGATCGGCCATGTGACCTTCGGCGCACCGATGCAGCGTTCGCCAAAAAGCACCGAGGCGGTTTACCTGCTGGCCAGGGAATCCTTTGCGCTGGGTTACCGGCGTCTGGAATGGAAATGCAACAACGGCAATGCCCGCTCCAAGTATGCGGCGCAGCGGTTGGGGTTCAGTTTTGAAGGGGTGTTCCGTCAGCACATGGTGGTCAAGGGGCAGAACCGTGACACGGCGTGGTATTCGATTCTGGATTCGGAATGGCCAGCGATTGGCGCGGGGTTCGAGCGGTGGCTTTCCGATGAGAACCAGACGGAAACGGGGCAGGTGAAAACGTTGGCGGAGTGCCGCCAGTAATCCTCGGCGTCTGGCAGGACGCCTTCGCGGGCAAGCCTCGCTCCTACAGGGGTTTTGCGTCGATCACCATTTTATGGTCAATCGAAAACCTGTAGGAGCGAGGCTTGCCCGCGAATGGCATCACGCTAACTTTTGCGCCAACACCGCAATATGCTCCGGCCCGATCCCGCAGCACCCACCCAAATGACTGGCCCCACGCTTCTGCCAATCAGCCGCCCATTGCAAATAACCCGGCGGGTCGAGATCGTCGCGCAACGGGTCCAGACCGTCATTGGCCGTGGCCTCTTTCGGCTGCGGCGGGAAGGCATTGGCATACGCGCCAATGTGAATCTTCACCCCCAAGCGTTCGAAGGTTTCCCGTGCCGCATCAATCGCAGCGCCAATCACTTCTGGCTGGCTGCAATTGAACAGCAAAGTCTGGACGCCCAACTCCGCCGCCACCGCGGCAGCCTCAGCCACAGGCTCTCCGGAGCGCAAACGCGGCACTTCGTCGGTGTCCTCATCCTTCAGAGTAAAGGACAGCCAGAACGGCTTGCCGTCCTTCGGCAAACCGGCATGGATCGCCCGTGCCTCGACGATCGAGCTCTGGGTTTCCGCCAGCCACAGGTCGACATGCGGCGACAGGCCATTGACCAGAGGCGTCAGCAGCTCAGTCACCCGCGCTGCATCGAACAGGTCCGGGCGATAGGAGCCGAACAACGGCGGCAATGAACCGGCCACACGCACCGGTTTGCCCGCCGCATCGACTGCACGCCGAGCCAGCTCACCGGCCAACGCCGCAAGGGCCTGACCTTCAGCCGCGAAACGCTCTTCGCCAATATGGAACGGCACCACCGCATAACTGTTGCTGGTGATCACGTTGGCGCCGCTCTCTATATAAGCCACGTGCACCGCCTCCACCGCTTGCGGCAATTCGCTCAAGGCCAGCGCCGACCATTCAGGCTGCCTGAACGGCGCCCCTCGGCGTTGCAGCTCACGACCCATGCCGCCATCCAGAATTACCGTGCTGCCTGCGCCCATATTCTTTTCACTCATAAGCTTATGAAAATAACTCACTATCAGAGTCTTTCTTATAACTATTTAATACGCACCACCCGGTTAATAACAACCTCTTTTTTTCAGGGATCAACTGTGAAATTTCAACCACTGCTGGCCCTGGGCCTGACGATTTTGGCTGCCTCTACCCAAGCCTTTGCGGGCGCTACTCTGGATCGCATCGAGCAAAAGAAAGAACTGGTGGGCGTGTTGATGGAAAGCTATCCACCCTTCTCATTCCTCAACGATCAAAACCAGCTCGACGGTTTCGACGTCGACGTGGCCAAGGCCGTGGCGAACAAGCTGGGCGTCAAGCTGCGCCTCGAAACGCCGTCCTGGGACGTAATCGCCGCCGGTCGCTGGAGCGGGCGTTACGACATCTGCATCTGCTCCATGACCCCGAGCAAGGCCCGCGCCGAAGTCTTCGACTTCCCGGTGGAGTATTACGCCTCCCCTGCGGTGATTGTGGTCAACGCCAAGAACGACAGCATTCACGGCGCCAAGGACCTTAGCGGCAAGAAAGTCGGTCTCACCAGCGCCTCCAGCTATGAAAGCTACCTGAACAAAAACCTGGTGATCGAAGGCGCCGAAGACACCCGACTGCAATACCCGTTCGAGAATGTGCAGATCGCTCCGTATGACACCGACAACGTCGCGTTCCAGGATTTGGGCCTGGGCGCTGGCGTGCGTCTGGACGCGATTCTCACCAACCTGGTGACCGCGCAACCGCGCCTGAACGAAGACAAGCGTTTCAAGCTCGCCGGTGAGCCGCTGTACTCGGAGCCGAACTCGGTGGCCATCGAAAAAGGCGACGCCCAGTGGGACGCCAAAGTACGTGATGTGTTTGCCCAGCTGAAACAGGACGGCACCTTGAGCAAGCTGTCGCAAAAATGGATCGGTGCCGACATCAGCAAATGACTTCTTTCCCCAAACCACCTCAGCCGCCGCAACCGGTGGCTGAGTCGATGCTGCAACGGATTTTCGGTTTCCGCACACGGCTGTACCTGACCTGGGCAGCGATGTTCGGTTTGTTCGCGAGTTTTTTCCTGAGCTTCGACCTGAAGTTCTCGATCATCCTCGACAAACTGCCGAACCTGATCGGCCTGCACCTGGCGCCCAACGGCTTTCTGCAAGGCGCGGCGCTGACGCTGTTTTTGTGCCTGTGCTCAATCGTGGCGTCATCGCTGCTGGGCTTCATCACCGCCCTGGCCCGGTTGTCGAAAAGCGCCGTGGCGTTCGGCATCGCGAGCTTCTATGCCTCGTTCTTTCGCGGCACGCCGCTGCTGATCCAGATTCTGCTGATCTACCTCGGCCTGCCACAACTCGGCATCGTGCCGGGCGCCATCGCCGCCGGCATCATTGCCCTGTCGCTGAACTACGGCGCCTACCTGAGCGAAATCTTCCGCGCCGGCATCCTCGGCGTCCCCCATGGCCAACGCGAAGCATCATTGGCCCTGGGCATGCGCGAAACCGTGATCTTCTGGCGCGTCACCCTGCCCCAGGCCATGCGCACCATCATCCCGCCCACCACCAACCAGTTCATCTCCATGCTCAAAGACTCGTCCCTGATTTCGGTGATGGGGGTTTGGGAAGTGATGTTCCTGGCGCAATCGTATGGGCGCTCGAGCTATCGCTATATCGAAATGCTGACGACGGCAGCGGTGATTTATTGGGTGATGTCGATTGGGCTGGAGCTGATTCAGGCGCGGATGGAACGGCATTATGGGAAGGCGTATTTGAAGCGGGGTTAGCGAAAAGATCGCGTTTTTGATATTTCGCCAATGGAAGCTTCCGGGATTGCTGTAAGGAAAGACGCCTGATGGGCAGGTGAATTCGTAGATGCTCGAAGCCCACCGTTGATTCGGCTACAAGCGAAGTCTCCGTGCCTTGCGGAACACCCGGAAATGCCCGGCATCCGGGCATTGGCATCGATTTTAGAGTTTGGTCTCCTTCCACGAGAGACTGAACCCGATGCCCATCCGACGCACTTTTCGACCCCATTCCATGGCGCTGGCGATTTCCCTCGCCCTCGGCCATGCAGGCTCTGCAATTGCTCAACAGCCAGCCAGCATCCCCCCGACATCCGCCGACCAGATGGCATGGATCGAGGCATTCATCAAGGATCCGGATACCGTCACAACCAAGGTCACCAAGGCAGAATCCGGACCTGAAGGTATCGCATTAAAACTGGGTGACGCCCATGACCTTGTCACCGTCAGCGGACGTGGTCGCTTCAATGGACTGGTTGACGGGGGCGGCGGCACAAACGTACTGCAACTTGATGTCGCGAGCGGCGGTGGACTCGGGGAAAGCCGGAACTTCAACGTACTGCATATCAAGCGAGGCCAGTGGACGCTGACGGGAACAGATGACTTCCGGGACGGCGCCGTGTTGATGGGCAACGCAGTGTTGACCAATCGCGGACGTATCGCCGGCCCAGTGTCGATTGATACACGAGCGACCTTTCGCGGCAACGGTCATGTCGGCCAGCTGACAGTAGCAGGCCGCCTTGAGGTCAATGCGTTGTACGGAGCACCACAGGTGAGTGGCAATCTTGAACTGCACGACAGCGCCGAACTGGCCTATGAGGTCAATGCCGATGGCCGCAGTGAAACGATTAAAGTCGACGGCACCGCCAGTCTCGGCGATGCCACCCTGAAAATCGTCGCAGCACCGGGCGACTACCCGGTTACCAGCGAATACCGCGTCATCGAAGCCGGAAAGGTGCAAGGCCAGTTCGGTAAGGTGCTCAATGACCTGGCCTTCATGACCCCTACCCTGCATTACGACGACGGAAAAAGTGTCGACCTGACCTACGCCCGCAATGATGTACCAATCGAGAGACTCGCAATCACTGAAAACGGTCGGGAACTTGCTCAAAGCATCGAAGAGTCAACGTATATCCCGCAACCACAGGCTCCCTCCGTTACAGCTGCGAAACCTTCCACCCAATTGAACGCCGCTGTCACCGCCCTGCTGGGTTCAAGCAAAGCCACCGCCACCTACGCCATCGAACAACTGGCCGGCGGCAGCAATGCCAATCTGGCCAATGCCACCCTGAGCAGTGTCAAACCGGTGAGCGGAAGCATGCTGTCAGCCATGCGCCAATTGGACAGCAGCGACCTCAACGGACAGAGCGGAGCCCCACGTTTGGCGGCGGGTGGTGAAGCCACTGGCAGGGTCTGGTTACAAGCACTGGGTCACGGCGGCACACTGGATCGCGGCCATGGCAGCAGCGCCCTGCAACACTCCACCAAAGGTCTGGTACTGGGCGCGGATTGGGCACTCGATGAACAGTGGCGTGTGGGCGTGATCGGCGGACAATCGCAGACGCGCCTGGACGGCAGCCAACTGGATGGCGAACTCGACAGCTGGCACCTGGGCGCCTACGCCCTGCGCCAAAGTGGTCCGCTGGCATTGCGCCTGGGCGCGACTCACAGCAACCATGATGGCAGCACCAAACGGCGGGTAGCTTTCAACGGTTTCAGCGATCGCCCAAAGGGCAGTTACAACGCCAGCACTCAGCAAGCCTTTACAGAGGTCGGTTACAACCTCGGCAGGGGCAACCTCAGCGCCGAGCCCTTTGCCAATATTGGCTACCAGCGCTATCAACGCGACAGCTACACCGAAAAGGGCGGCGCGGCGGCACTGCAGGTCCATGGGCAAACACAGAACAATTTCAGCACCACCTTCGGCCTGCGCCTCGCACAGCTCAAGACACTGGATAACGGCATGCAACTGACGCCGCGATTCAGCGCTGGCTGGAAACACACTTATGGTGATGTCGACAGCAAGACTCAACAGCGACTGGCTACCGGCGGAAAGAATTACATCGTCGAAGGCGCCGCTCTGGATCGCGACAGCCTGATGCTTGATGCAGGGCTGGAGCTGGCGGTTTCGACTCGGCATACGTTCGGTGTCGGTTACAACGGCGAGATCGGCAATGACGGCCGCAGTCATGGCGTAATGGGGCAGTGGCGGATGGCATTCTGATAAACCCACTGACTTGATGCAGAACCTGCGAGCCTGCTCGCGAATGCGATGTGACATTCAGCATCATGGTTGGCTGATACTCCGCTATCGCGAGCAGGCTCGCTCCCACATTTGGCAGGTGGAATATCGGGCAAAAAAAAGGGGAGCACATGCCCCCCCGAGGTTTAAAACGGTATATCGAGGCTGTTAACTCAGCCTTCGATCTCGATCAGTATTTCGCCCGGGTTCACCCGGTCGCCCTTGGCCACGTGGATGGCGGTGACTTTGCCGGCGATGGCCGATTGGACTTCGGTTTCCATCTTCATCGCTTCGGTGATCAGCACGGCTTGGCCGGCTTTCACAGTGTCGCCTTCCTTGACCAGAACATCGACGATGTTGCCCGGCATGGTGGTGCTGACGTGGCCCGGTGCAGTGGCTTGCTTGCGCTTGCTGCTGCCACCGCTGACGAACTCGTTGAGTGGTTCGAACACCACTTCTTCCGGCATGCCGTCGATGGACAGATAGAAGTGGCGCTTGCCTTCCGACTTGACGCCGACACCGGTGATGTCGACGCGGTAGGTTTCGCCGTGAACGTCGATGACGAACTCGGTCGGCACGCCTTCGCCGCCGGCCGACGCCACGCCGCCCGCTTCCGGAATCGGCAACAGCACTTCTGGCGTGAGGGTGCCGGCTGCGCGCTCTTCGAGGAACTTGCGGCCGATGTCCGGGAACATGGCGTAGGTCAGCACGTCTTCTTCAGACTTGGCCACGGCGCCGATTTCGGCACGCAGTTTGGTCATTTCCGGCTTGAGCAGGTCAGCTGGACGGACGTCGATGACTTCTTCGCTGCCGATCGCCTGACGACGCAGTTTTTCGTTCACGGTGCCCGGTGCTTTGCCGTAGCCGCCTTGCAGGTAGAGCTTCACTTCGTTGGTGATGGTCTTGTAGCGCTCGCCGGCCAGCACGTTGAAGAACGCCTGGGTGCCGACGATTTGCGAGGTCGGGGTCACCAGCGGCGGGAAGCCGAGGTCTTCACGAACGCGCGGGATTTCCGCCAGCACTTCGCTCATGCGGTTCAGCGCGCCCTGCTCTTTCAACTGGTTGGCCAGGTTGGAAATCATCCCGCCCGGTACCTGGTTGACTTGAACGCGAGTGTCGACGGCGGTGAACTCGCTTTCGAACTGGTGGTACTTCTTGCGCACGGCGTAGAAGTACAGGCCGATCTCTTGCAGCAGTTCCAGGTTCAAGCCGGTGTCGAACTCGCTGCCTTTAAGGGCGGCGACCATCGACTCGGTACCCGGGTGGCTGGTGCCCCAAGCGAAGCTGGAGATTGCGGTGTCGATGTGGTCGGCGCCGTTTTCGATGGCCTTGAGTTGGCACATCGCGGCCAGACCGGCGGTGTCGTGGGAGTGAATGAACACGGGCAGCGATTGCTCGCTTTTTAGCGCCTTGACCAATTCGCCCGTGGCGTACGGGGTCAACAGGCCAGCCATGTCCTTGATCGCCACAGAGTCGCAACCCATGGCTTCCATTTGTTTGGCTTGGGCCACGAATGCCTCGATGGTGTGCACCGGGCTGGTGGTGTAGGCGATGGTGCCTTGAGCGTGTTTGCCAGCGGCTTTCACGGCTTCGATGGCGACTCGCAGGTTACGCACGTCGTTCATCGCATCGAAAATGCGGAACACGTCGATGCCGTTGACTGCGGCCTTGGCAACGAAGGCTTTGACCACGTCGTCGCTGTAATGGCGGTAGCCCAGCAGGTTCTGGCCACGCAGGAGCATTTGCAGACGCGTGTTAGGCAAGGCCGCGCGCAGTTGGCGCAGACGCTCCCACGGGTCTTCTTTGAGGAAGCGGACGCAAGCGTCGAAGGTCGCGCCGCCCCAGCATTCCAGCGACCAGTAGCCGACTTTGTCGAGCTTGTCGCAGATCGGCAGCATGTCTTCGGTGCGCATGCGGGTGGCGAGCAGCGATTGGTGGGCGTCGCGCAGGATTGTGTCGGTAACGTGGATTTGCTTGCTCATTGTTCTATTCCTCACAGGCCTGCGTGGGCGGCGATGGCGGCGGCGATGGCCAGGGCCAGCTCTTCGGGTTTGCGCTTGATCGAGTAATTGGTCAGTTCAGGGTGGCTTTCAACGAAGCTGGTGTTGAACTGGCCGCTACGGAATTCCGGGTTACGCAGGATTTCCTGGTAATACGCGGCGGTGGTCTTGACCCCTTGCAGACGCATGTCGTCCAGGGCACGCAAGCCACGGTCCATCGCCTCTTCCCAGGTCAGCGCCCAGACCACCAGTTTCAGGCACATCGAATCGTAGAACGGCGGAATGGTGTAGCCGGTATAGATCGCTGTGTCGGTACGCACGCCGGGACCGCCGGGCGCGTAGTAACGGGTGATCTTGCCGAAGCTCGGCAGGAAGTTGTTTTTCGGGTCTTCGGCGTTGATCCGGAACTGCAGCGCGAAACCGCGGTGCTGGATGTCTTCCTGTTTCACCGAAAGCGGCAGGCCGGACGCGATGCGGATCTGCTCGCGAACAATATCGATGCCGGTAATTTCTTCGGTGATGGTGTGTTCCACCTGCACCCGGGTGTTCATCTCCATGAAGTACACCTCGCCCTCGGCGAGCAGGAACTCCACAGTGCCGGCGTTCTCGTAACCCACGGCCTTGGCCGCACGCACCGACAGGTCGCCGATATAGGCACGCTGTTCCGGGGTCAGTTGCGGGCTCGGAGCGATCTCGATCAGCTTCTGGTTGCGACGCTGGATCGAGCAATCACGCTCGAACAGGTGCACCACGTTGCCAAAGCTGTCACCGAGTATCTGCGCTTCGATGTGTTTCGGGTTGACGATGCATTTTTCCAGGAACACTTCTGCCGAACCGAAAGCCTTGGTGGCTTCGGAAATCACCCGTGGAAAGGCTTGTTCGAGTTCTTCGCGGCTGTTGCAACGACGAATGCCGCGGCCGCCACCACCGGAGGTGGCCTTGAGCATCACCGGGTAACCGATGCGGTCGCCTTCGGTCAGGGCTTCTTCGATGCCCGACACGTTGCCTTCGGTGCCCGGGGTGACCGGTACGCCAGCCTTGATCATGCTGCGGCGCGCTTCGGTCTTGTCGCCCATGCGGCGAATCACTTCAGCCGATGGACCAATGAATTTGATACCGCGTTCGGCGCAGATATCTGCCAGCTCGGCATTTTCCGAAAGGAAGCCGTAGCCAGGGTGCAATGCATCGCAACCGGTTTCCACCGCCAGGTTCACCAGCTTGCGCGGGTTCAGGTAGCCGGCCAGTGGCTCGGCACCGATGCTGTGGGCCTCGTCCGCACGCTTCACATGCAAGGCATGGCGGTCGGCGTCGGAATAGATCGCGACGGAGCGAATGCCCATCTCGGCGCAGGCACGCACGATTCGTACGGCAATCTCACCACGGTTGGCGATCAGGATCTTTTTTATCACTTGGAGGTTCCCTTGAGCCGGTGGTACCCACGACCTGTCACACCAGGTCGACGCGTGACCAAATGTTTCAATTCAGTCGCAGCTCCACACTAGCCTTCGCAAGGGATTAACAAAAATGAATAATAATTGGGTTACACATAAGCAAAGACTTATAGTTGAGGCATCAGCCTCCGCTCAGGATCTCTAGAAAATGCGTAAGTCATTGATGCGTATGACCTTGCGTCAATTGCAGATCTTCAATGAGGTGTGCGACTTAAGGTCCTACAGCCGCGCCGCCGACGAAATGTCTCTCACACAACCTGCCGTGAGCCTACAGATTCGTCAACTCGAAGAGCTGATCGGCCAACCCTTGTTCGATTATGTCGGCAAAAAACTCTACATGACCGAGGCGGCCGAAGCACTGCAGCGCGCCAGCCGGGACATTTTCGGGCGCCTGGAAAACCTCGACATGCAGCTTTCGGACATGCAGGGATCGTTGCAGGGTCAGCTGAAACTGGCGGTGGAATCGAGCGCCAAATACTTTGTGCCGCACCTGTTTGCCGCGTTCAAGCGCCAACATCCAGAAGTGAACCTGCAACTGACAGTGGTCAATCGCGGGCAGGTCATCCGGCGACTGTCGGACAACCGCGACGACCTGGTGATCATGTCCATGGTGCCACAGGACATGGGGCTGGAGTTCTTGCCATTCCTCAACAACCCGATCGTTGCCGTGGCGCCACCGGATCATCCGCTGTGCCACATGGGCCCGCTGCGTTTGCAGGATCTTGAACCCTACACACTGCTGATGCGCGAATCCGGCTCCGGGACGCGGCTGGCTTGCGAAGAATATTTTAAAGAGAAGCGCGTGCACTTCAACCAGACCCAGGAAGTCTCGTCAGCCGAAGCACAGCGTGAATGTGTGCTGGCGGGTCTGGGCGTGGCGCTGTTGACGCGTCACGCCCTGAACCTTGAGTTGGCGACCGGCGGATTGATCGAGTTGCCGGTCGAAGAGCTGCCGTTGTACCGCAGCTGGTGCCTGGTGCAAGCCAAGGCGAAACGGCTGTCACCGGTGGCGCACGCGTTCCTTGCGTTTATTCGCAGCGAGCGGGTGCAGATCAGCGCGCTGGTTGAGCGTTTCGACGGGAAGCTGTCGGTGCCGCCTGCCAGTAGTTGAGTTCGAGATCGTCAGGAAAATCGCCAATTTCGGCCAGTAGCTGGCGGCGTTCGCAGCGATCTTCGATGGCGCGGCGAAATTCCATGCGGCGCTGATCTTCTTGCTGACGACGGGTTTTGACGGCGCTGTTGCGTTCTTCGTAGGGCTGAGCCATTTCGAGTCTCCCAAGGCGAGTACGGGAGTTACAAGATAGGTGCGAGGGATGACGGTTTGGCTGCTTGTAGGTTACAAACTGATGAAATTCATCAGGCGACGCTGTACCTGTGGCGAGGGGGCTTGCCCCCGTTGGGTCGCGTAGCGGCCCCAAAGCGTTTGCGACTGCTGCGCAGCCGAACGGGGGCAAGCCCCCTCGCCACAAGGTCCGTGACAGTTTTGAGTTAATCGTCCAGCGCTTTCACCGATTTGGGCGACAGCCGCAAGCTGCGAAGGCTGCGTTTGACGCTTTTCAGGTGATTGACCAGGCTCGGACCGCGGGCCATGGCGACGCCCATCGCCAGCACATCGATCACTACCAGGTGCGCAATGCGCGACGTCAGCGGCGTATAGATTTCGGTATCTTCGTGGACATCGATCGCCAAGTTGACGGTCGACAATTCGGCCAGCGGAGTCTGGCTCGGGCACAACGTGATCAGAGAAGCACCGCTCTCTCGCACCAGATTGGCCGTGATCAACAGGTCCTTGGAACGTCCGGACTGGGAAATACAGATCGCCACGTCGCTCGGCTTCAGCGTGACCGCCGACATCGCCTGCATGTGCGGGTCAGAATACGCCGCTGCAGTCAGCAACAAACGGAAGAACTTGTGCTGGGCATCCGCCGCCACTGCGCCGGAAGCACCGAATCCATAGAACTCGACGCGCTGGGCCTGAGACATGAGCGACACAGCCCTCTGCAATTCCACCGGATCGAGTTTCTCGCGAACCTCCATCAGCGTATGCAGGGTGGTGTCGAAGATTTTCAGGCTGTAATCGGCGACTGAATCGTCTTCATGGATCGCGAACTGCCCGAAGCTCGCGCCAGCCGCCAGGCTCTGCGCCAGTTTCAATTTCAAATCCTGGAACCCGGAGCAACCAATGGCGCGGCAAAACCGCACGATGGTCGGCTCGCTGATGCCCACGCTGTGGGCCAGGTCGGCCATGGAGCTGTGCATCACCGCCGCAGGGTCAAGCAGCACGTGGTCGGCGACTTTGAGCTCCGACTTGCGTAACAGGTGGCGGGACTGGGCGATGTGTTGCAGCAGATTCAAGGGGCTGGACTCTTTGTTATTGGCAGGTGCCGGGGATGTAGCACGCTTGTAGTTATACTACATGAATCGGCTTTTTGCCTGCTCAATGCGTAACTCAATGTCCCCATTTCATGCGACATGCGCTCCATGTAGCCCTCTCGGTCCTTGTAGCGGCTGGCGAAGCCTGCGTTCGGCTGCGAAGCCGTCGTGAAGATGAATACGCTTTAACAGGAAAAATCCGGCAAGCAGGTTTTACGACTGCTTCGCAGCCGAACGCAGCCTTCGGCAGCTGCTACAAAGGATCGGCATCGCGACGTAAAAGCTCGCCCAGGTCGGCCGCCTCGACCGGACGACTGATCAAATAGCCCTGCACTTCATCGCAGCGCTCGGCTTTCAGAAACGCCAACTGCTCCGGCCGCTCCACCCCTTCAGCCACCACCTTCAACGACAGGCCATGGGCCATGGCGATGATCGCCCGGGTGATCGCCGCATCCTCGCTGCTCTCCCCCAGACCGCGGATAAAGGCCTGATCGATTTTCACGTAGTCCACGGGGATGCGCTTGAGGTAACTCAAGGACGAATAGCCAGTGCCAAAATCATCAATCGCCAGTTTCACGCCGAGATCGCGCAATTGCTGAAAGGTCGCAATGATGTGCTCGACGCTGTCCAGCAACTGGCTTTCGGTGAGTTCCAGTTCCAGGTAGTGCGGCGCCAGGCCGGTTTCCTCCAGCACCTGACGCACCAGGCTGACCAGTTTCCCTGAACGCAATTGATGCACCGACAGGTTGACCGACACCCGAATCGGCTCCAGTCCCTGACGTTGCCACTCGCAGGCTTGCCAACAGGCCTGGCGCAAAACGAACTCTCCGATGGCGCCGATCAGCCCGGTTTCCTCGGCCAGGCCGATGAAATTCCCCGGCGGCACTTGGCCCAGGGTCGGGTGATTCCAGCGTACCAACGCCTCGGCGGCATTCAGTCGGCCGGTGGCCAGACAGAGTTTCGGTTGATAGAACACCCGCAACTGCTTTTCTTCGATGGCTTTGCGCAACTGGTTCTCGAGCTGCAGGCGCTCGATCGTGCTGGCTTGCAGGCTGTCGGTGTAAAACTGGAAGTTGTTGCCGCCCAAGTGTTTGGCATGCTGCATGGCCATGTTCGACTGGCTGACCAGCGCGGAAATCTCCCGCGCGGTGTCCGGCAACAAGCTGATACCCATGGACGCACTCACCACCAGTTCATGACCCTCGACAGTGACTGGCAAACGCAGCTTGGCCGACAATCGGGTCGCTACGCGCGCCAGGCTCGACAGGTTGCCGTAGGCATCGAACAGGACCGCGAATTCATCGCCGGACAATCGGGCGATGGTGTCCGCTTCCGGCAGCGCATTGACCAGGCGTCGAGCCATTTTCTGCAACAGTTGATCGGCGATTTCGTGGCCTAGGCTGTCGTTGAGCAGCTTGAATCGGTCCAGATTGATGTGCAGCAACGCCAGGCTGCGCCGACCGCCCTGGCGCACCCGCTGATGAGCCTCGCGCAGTCGTTCGTGGAACAACGAACGGTTGGCCAGTCCTGTGAGTTCGTCGTAATGGGTGAGGTAGCGCATACGCTCTTCGGATTCACGCCGAGCAGACAGATCGGCGAAGAAGCCGACAATATGACTCACATTTCCCCGCGCATCGCGCACGGCATTCAATTGCAGCCATTGCGGATACAACTCGCCATTCTTGCGCGTTTCGACCAGCTCGCCCTGCCAACTACCGTGCTGCTCCAGCGCCTGATGAATCGCGGCGTAATGTCGGCGAGCGTCGCGGCTGCAGGGCAAATCGACCACGTTGCGCCCGAGCATGTCGTCGATGTCGTAGCCAGTCACCCGACTGAAGGCTTGATTGACGGCGATGAGCGCGTAATTCGGGTCGAAAATCACAATGCCTTCGCTGGCCGCCTCGAACACCGTCGCTGCCAGTTGACGCTGTTCTTCCAGGCCCTTGCTGGCGCTGATATCGCGGCGAGTGCCGACCATGCGAATCACCCGACCGTTCTCGGCGCGTTCAACCGCTCGGCCACGGTCCTCAATCCAGACCCAATGACCATCGCCATGCCGTACCCGATACTCGATCTGATAATCCTCGCTGCGCCCTTTCAAGTGTTCGACCAGCGCCCGCTTCAGCGATGGCAAGTCGTCGGGGTGCAGCCGCGGTTTGAGGTGGCGGAGCATCGCCGTTACGTATTCCGGCTCCAGCCCGAACAACTCCTGAAGCTGAGTGTGATGGACTTCGTCGGTCTGCAGGTTCCAGTCCCACAACCCGAGTTCGCTCGCCTTCAACGCCAGCGCCAACCGCGCTTCGCTCTTGCTCAAGGCCTGGTTGGCGGCGTCCAGTTCCAGACTGCGTTGGGCGACTCGGTGTTCGAGGTCGACTTGGGTTTCGCGTAACTCGTCTTCGGCACGGCGGCGCTGATCGATTTCCCTGGCCAGCTCGTGGTTGAGCTGGTCGCTGCGGCTTTGCGCCTGCTGCAAGTGCTCGATCAGGGCCTGATTTTGAAAGCGCCGCAGCAGCCCCTGGTTGATCAGCCGATTGACCTGCCAGGCGACCACGCTCAACGAACCCAGCAAAATCAGCCCAAACCAGCCCCAGCCCTGTTCCTGCTCATCCCCGCCCCAGAACAGATAGCCGATGGCCGGCAACAGACAGGGCAAGGTAAAGGACAGAAAAGCCGGCAGGCTGACCGCATAAGCGACGCTGGCCGAGAGCGCCGCGGCGCCGATCAGGCCGAATACCCAGGCTTGCTGCATGAAATTGTCAGCAGGCACCAACGCGATGCCGGCACCGGCCAAGGTCAGGCCAGTCATCGCAGAGCCGAGCATGAACATGCGACGCCAGACCGGATGGGCCTGACGGTTGGGAATCGCCGAATCGAAGGCCGCGACCTGAATCACCCGCAATGCCACCAGCGACAATAGCCAGATCAGCCAGACGCTGACCACGAAGTAACGCTGCGGGCTCCAGAGTAGCCCGGCGCACACCAGACCGTTGATCAGCATGAACAGCGTAGGCAACAGCGAGCCCTGGTACAGCAGACGCGTGCGTTCGACCGCCATTTCCATGGCGTACTGTTTGCGGATAACCCGGGGCTCCACAGAGGGGCCCGACAGGTCGGAGCTGAGGGTCATAGGCAATGTTCTTGTTCTTATTAGTGAGCATGCGAGCCCGAGTTGTGCACGGAGCATACACAAGCAAATGCCCGGACCAAACTGCCTCAGGTCATAAAACAGACAAAAATATCGGCTACCCGCATAGACTCCAAAAGCAGCCAGACGAGCCCCGCCAACGCTTGCAGCCGGTGACCGACCGGTCGTCATCGGTGCTTCTTTCATCGGCTAATGCAAAGCTCGGTTTGCCCGGTGTGACGGCGCACCCTAGAATGCCCCGATGCGCGATGATCTCTCCCTTCTGCTGAACTCCCTCAACGATGCCCAACGTCAGGCCGTAGCTGCCTCCGTGGGTCGTCAGTTGGTCCTGGCCGGTGCTGGTTCCGGTAAAACCCGAGTGCTGGTGCACCGTATCGCCTGGCTGATCCAGGTCGAAAACGCTTCGCCCCACTCCATTCTGTCGGTGACCTTCACCAACAAGGCCGCTGCCGAGATGCGTCATCGCATTGAGCAGCTGATGGGTATCAACCCGGCCGGTATGTGGGTTGGCACCTTCCACGGCCTGGCGCACCGCTTGCTGCGGGCGCACTGGCAGGAAGCCGGCCTGAGCCAGACTTTCCAGATTCTCGACAGCGACGACCAGCAACGGCTGGTCAAGCGGGTAATCCGCGAGCTGGGTCTGGACGAGCAACGCTGGCCGGTCCGGCAGGCCCAGTGGTTCATCAACGGGCAGAAAGACGAAGGTCTGCGTCCGCAACATATTCAAGCCAGCGGCGATCTGTTCCTGGCGACCATGCGCAGCATTTATGAAGCCTACGAGGCCGCGTGCCTGCGCGCTGGCGTCATCGACTTCTCTGAACTGCTGTTGCGCGCCCTCGATCTGTGGCGCGATCACCCGGGCCTGCTCGCCCATTATCAGAAGCGCTTCCGGCACATTCTGGTGGACGAATTCCAGGACACCAACGCCGTGCAGTACGCCTGGTTGCGTCTGCTGGCCAAGGGTGGCGACAGCCTGATGGTGGTCGGCGATGACGATCAGTCGATCTATGGCTGGCGTGGCGCGAAAATCGAGAACATTTATCAGTATTCCGACGACTTCCCCGATGCCCAGATTATTCGTCTGGAGCAAAACTACCGCTCCACAGCCGGGATCCTCAAAGCCGCGAACGCCCTGATCGCCAACAATACCGGGCGGATGGGCAAAGAGCTGTGGACCGATGGCGGCGAAGGCGAAGCAATCAATCTGTACGCGGCGTTCAACGAACACGATGAAGCACGCTACGTGGTTGAAACCATCGAAGGCGCGCTGAAAACTGGCTTGGCTCGCAGCGATATCGCGATTTTGTACCGCTCCAACGCCCAATCGCGCGTTTTGGAAGAAGCCTTGCTGCGCGAACGCATTCCATACCGCATTTATGGCGGTCAGCGCTTCTTCGAACGGGCTGAAATCAAGAACGCCATGGCATACATGCGTTTGCTGGAAGGCCGTGGCAACGATGCGGCCCTTGAGCGCGTGATCAACGTTCCGGCCCGTGGCATTGGCGAAAAAACCGTCGAAGCGATCCGCGATCATGCGCGCCATAGCGACGTGTCAATGTGGGAAGCCATGCGTCAGCTGGTGGCCAACAAAGGCCTGACCGGTCGCGCTGCCGGTGCCCTTGGGGCATTTATGGAGCTGATCGAGGAGCTCGCCGCCAAGTGCATGGAGATGCCGCTGCACTTGATGACCCAAACCGTGATCGAGCAGTCGGGGCTGATTGCCTACCACCAGGCGGAGAAAGGCGAGAAAGGCCAGGCCCGGGTAGAAAACCTTGAGGAACTGGTCAGCGCCGCGCGCAACTTCGAAAACCCGGAAGAGGATGAAGAGCAGTCGCCATTGGCGGCGTTCCTCGGTCACGCCTCGCTGGAGGCCGGAGATACCCAGGCCGACGAACACGAAGACAGCATTCAGCTGATGACCCTGCACAGCGCCAAGGGCCTGGAATTCCCTTACGTATTCCTGGTGGGCATGGAAGAAGGCCTGTTTCCGCACAAGATGAGCCTGGAAGAACCCGGCCGTCTTGAAGAGGAGCGCCGCCTGGCCTACGTCGGTATCACCCGGGCGATGCAGAATCTGGTGCTGACCTATGCTGAAACCCGACGCCTGTACGGCAGCGAGACCTACAACAAGGTGTCGCGTTTCGTACGTGAAGTGCCGAAAGGCCTGATCCAGGAAGTGCGGCTGTCCAACAGCGTCAGCCGTCCGTTCGGCGGTGGCCAGCAGCAGAGCTCCAGCAGTCTGTTCGGCGGCAGCGAGATCCCGGACACCGGGTTCAGCCTCGGCCAGACTGTGCGGCACTCGGTGTTCGGCGATGGTGTGATCCTGAATTTCGAAGGCGCCGGCGCTCAGGCGCGGGTGCAGGTGAACTTCAGCGAAGGCAGCAAGTGGTTGATGCTGGGTTACGCCAAGCTGGAAGCCGTTTAAAAGCTGAAAAGATCGCAGCCTTCGGCAGCTCCTACATGGGAATGTGCACACCCTGTAGGAGCTGCCGAAGGCTGCGATCTTTTTCCAAGGCCGACCAGACATCCTTCCTACAGAACTTATCCACTCGTCCTACAAACCAAAATTAACAAGTCTTATTGCGTGACCGGAAGCTGAACACTACCTGTCAGGCAAAAGCCCGAAACACTCTGCCGCTAGCCAGCAACACTTCAGCTGTGCAACATGGCGCGCGTGCCTTCCACAAATGGGAATTCCCTTTATGAAACGTTTTCTTAGCATCGCCATGGCGTTGTGCATTGGCCTGACGATGAGCCTCGACGCCAATGCCGCCAAGCGCTTTGGTGGCGGCAAGAGCTCCGGCGCTGCGCCGACTCACCAGACCAGCCAAATGGCTCCTTCTTCTGCTGCAGGCGGCGCTGCTGCCACTGCGGGCGCGGCCGGTGCTGCTGGCGCCGCCGCCAAGGCCGGCGGTGCTTCGCGCTGGCTCGGCCCTCTGGCCGGTATCGCCGCCGGTGGCCTGCTGGCCTCCATGTTCATGGGCGACGGCTTCCAGGGCATGCAGATCTTTGACATCCTGATCATGGCGGTCATCGCCTTCCTGGTCTTCCGCTTCATCGCCGCCCGTCGTCGCAAGCAGCAGGAGCATATGGCTCCAGCCGGCGCGCCGATGCAGCGTGAAGTGTTCGAACAGAAACCAACAGCCATGGGTTCGATCTTCGGCGGCTCGGCAGCACCGGTTGCCGCTCGTCCGGTGATCAACGCACCGGCCTGGTTCAATGAACACAACTTCATTGAAGCGGCCCGCAACCACTTCCAGTCCCTGCAGCAACACTGGGACGCCAACGAAATGGACAAGATCGCCGAGTTCGTGACTCCGCAACTGCTGGAGTTCCTCAAGCGCGAACGTGCCGATCTGGGCGACGGCTTCCAGTCGACCTACATCGATAACCTCCAGGTACAACTGGATGGCGTTGATGACCGTGCGGACAAGACTATCGCCACCCTGACCTTCAGCGGTGTGTCGAAGTCCTCGCGCTTTGATCAGGGCGAAGTGTTCAGCGAAAGCTGGAACATGGAACGTGCGCAGGGCGAAAACCAGCCTTGGCTGGTGGCCGGTATCCGCCAGAACGGCTGATCACTTCCCGCGTTTCACCTGTCGTAATAAAACCCCGGCCTCGGCCGGGGTTTTCTATTTCGCGGTTGCATCTATAGCGAGCTACTGTATAAACCGCCCCAACTAAACCGCGCCATCAAGCAAGAGGATCCCGGACGTGGAAGAAATCATCGAACAACTGCGTGAAGCCAACGAACCGGTACCGGTCCCCTTGGAGTTGCCCGACGAAGATCAGATTGTGGAAATCGAAGAGCAACTGTTCATCGATATCCCATTCGTCTTCAGAGAATTTTTGCTGACCGTCAGCGACGTGGTCTATGGCAGCCTGGAGCCAGTGACCGTCACCGATCCGCAGTCCCACACCTACCTGCCAGATGTTGCCGCCAACGCCTGGGACGCTGGCGTTGATCGCAGCCTGATTCCGATCTGCCAGGACGGCGATAACTACTACTGCGTTGAAGAAGACGGCACCGTGGTGCTGTGGTTGGCCGAAGAAGAGTTGCTCGCCGAAGAAACCTGGGAATCGGTATGGCACTGGGCGCGGGACGTCTGGCTGGAAAGCTGATTTACCCTGATGCATCGCGTGTTCAATGCCCGGACGATTCCTTGTGATTGTCCAGCGTTTCCAGCAAAGCCACCTGCATCCGCGTATGCACGCGGATGAACCAGCGCCAGAGCAGCGCCGCCACCGCGGCCGCGACGATGACGATCAGCACCAGCAACTTGTTGGTCGGCAGAATACTGGCCGACAAGGCTGCCAGCAGCAGGAAAATCACACACAACGAGAGTATCGGGATCACTTCAGCGATCACCCGACGCACTCGTTGTGTGTGGCGACCGGCCATTTCCGGCTTCACACCCATCTCTGCCAGCAGCATCGACAGCGCCTTGAGCTTGCGATAGGCGGCGATCAGGAACGGCAGTGACAACAGCAACGCCCCGCCCCAGATCAACGCTTTCTGCCAGCTCGGGTCGCTGACCCAGGCTTGCAGGTAAACGGACATGCGCTCGGCGAAGAACGCGCCCGAGAGAAAGATCGCAATCACCAACGCCAGATTGACCCCTACCTGCAACAGAATCCGCCGAATCATCGACGCCAACAGTGCGCCCTCACCCTGAGGCTGAATGCTGCGCAGCCATTCACCATACATCCCCAGCACACGGCCCAGACGCTGCGGCATCACCGCAGCAAGCTTGATCGACAGCGGATCGGCTGCGCGAATCAGATACGGCGTCAACAGCGTGGTGATCACCGAAACGGCCACCGCCACCGGGTAGAGAAAGTTGCTGGTGACCTGCAGCGTCATGCCCAACGCTGCGATGATGAAGGAGAATTCGCCAATCTGTGAAAGCCCCATCCCCACTCGCAGGGAGGTGCGTCCGTCATTGCCGGCGATAAAAGCACCGAGGCCGCAGGAAAGCATCTTGCCCAGCACCACAGCCACGGTAATCACCGCGATCGGCCAGGCGTATTGCAGCAGGATCATCGGGTCGAGCATCAGGCCGATGGCGACGAAGAAGATGGCACTAAACAGGTCGCGAACCGGCTCGATCAACTGCTCGATCTTCAGCAGTTGTCGCGATTCAGCCATGATCGCGCCAATCAGGAACGCGCCGAGGACCATGCTGTATTCAAGTTTGACCACCAACAGGCAGAAGCCGAAACACAGGCCCAGTACGGTGATCAGCAGCATCTCGTTGCTGTCGAATTTCGCCACATAGGCCAGCAGTCGGGGCACCAGCAGAATGCCAATAACCAGTGCGACAATCATGAACAGTGAAAGCTTGCCGACCGTGGAAAACACTTCTCCGGAACTGACGGTTCCACTGACCGCGATGCTCGACAGCAACGCGATGATGCCAATGCCGAGGATGTCTTCGACGATCAGCACGCCGAAGATCAGCTGTGCAAAACGCTCGTTCTTCATCTTCAGGTCGTTGAGCGCCTTGACGATGATGGTGGTCGAGGAAATCGCCAGGATCGCGCCGAGGAACAGCGAATCCATGGTATTCCAGTCGAACCAGCGGCCGATTTCATAGCCGATCCAGATCATCAGGACGATTTCCAGGAACGCTGCGATGAACGCCGTGGCACCGACCTTGAACAGCTTGCGCAGGCTGAACTCCAGCCCCAGGCAGAACATCAGGAAAATCACCCCGAGTTCGGCGAGGGTCTTGATGGTTGCTTCATCGTGGATCAGGCTGAACGGCGGCGTGTGCGGGCCGATGATGAAGCCGGCGACGATATAGCCGAGCACCACCGGTTGTTTGAAACGATGAAAGAGCACGGTCACCACACCCGCGATCAACATGATCACTGCCAGATCCTGAATGAAACTGATGGCATGCATGGCGTAGGCTCCTTGGAGTGGCCTTTCGAAGGGTAACACCGCGACTTCTGGCAGAAAGGCGGTGCAATATATGGAAACAGATCGATCCGGGAGTGACGGCGACCATCCGCCCGGCGTCCCGATAACTGTTGGTTTGAAAAACCAAGCACCCGCAGAGGTGTAACCCCGAATCCTGCCTTGAACCCGTGAGTACGTTATGGAACCCGGAAACGCCCAGCTGTCGATGACGGTATTGATGACCCCCGACATGGCCAATTTTTCTGGCAATGTCCACGGTGGCACCCTGCTCAAATACCTCGATGAAGTGGCCTACGCCTGCGCCAGCCGCTATGCCGGCCGCTATGTGGTGACCCTGTCGGTGGATCAGGTGATCTTCCGCGAGCCGATTCACGTCGGCGAACTGGTGACCTTTCTGGCGTCGGTCAACTACACCGGCAACACCTCGATGGAGGTGGGCATCAAGGTCGTAACCGAGAACATCCGCGAGCGCTCGGTGCGTCACACCAACAGCTGTTTCTTCACCATGGTCGCGGTGGATGACCAGCGCAAACCGGCCGCGGTCCCGCCGCTGCAACCGCAGAACAGTGAAGACAAGCGTCGGTACATGCAGGCGCAGCAGCGTCGGCAGATTCGTCAGGAACTGGAAAAGCGTTATCAGGACATCAAGGGCGACGCCTGAGGTGTTTGGTCTTTAGATCGCTTTCGCGGGCAAGCCTCGCTCCTACGGGTAATGCGCCATCCCTGTGTAGGAGCGAGGCTTGCCCGCGAAGCTTTTAAAGGCTGATCGCCGTCGCTTCGAACCGCACCCGCGGATGGGCGATCCGGTCCTGCGCCCGCACCAGTTCCAGCTCGTAGCTGGCGCAAGCCTGGGTTTCCAGCATCACTTCATGCACCGCCGCCGCGGTGAATTCGAAGGCACTCACCAGACTGTCACCCAGCAGCACGCGTGCCAGGAACAGCCCGGCAGTCAGATCGCCAACGCCCACCGGCTGACGCGGAAACGCCAGCAGCGGCCGACGCAGGTGCCAGCTGCCTTCGGCGGTCACCAGCAACATCTCGAAGCCATCCGCCAATTTGCCGGGATAGTCCAGATGCTTGACCAGCACCGCCTTCGGACCGCGCGCCAACAGCGCTCGCGCCATGGCCAGGCAATCGAACAGTGACTGCGCCTTGCGCCCCGAGAAGCTGTTCAGCTCCAACTGGTTCGGGCACATGAAGTCGGCCACCGCTGCCGCCTCTTCCAGCAGAAAATCGCTGACCTCGGCTGGAACGGTGCAGCCCTTCTCCGGATGGCCCATCACCGGGTCGCAGAGGTATACCGCTTTGGGATTGATCGATTTGATTCGTTCCACGCCCGCGAGAATCGCCCGGCCCTGGGCTGCGCTACCGAGGTAACCGGACAACACGGCATCGCAATTGCCCAGCTCGCCAATCGCGGCGATCCCTTCCACCAATTCCGGAATCTGATGCGGGGCCAGCACTTCACCCGCCCACTGGCCATATTGCGTGTGGTTGGAGAACTGCACGGTATTGAGCGGCCAGACGTTCACCCCGACCCGCTGCATCGGGAAAACCGCGGCGCTGTTGCCAGCGTGGCCGAACACCACGTGGGACTGGATGGCGAGCAGATGGGGCGTACGCTTCATTCGGTGAGTTTTCCGTCAAACGATTGAAATTCGAGCCGCGCAGTATGCGACTAAACGCAGCCTGTACGACAGACCGGCGACGCAGTTAAGCTGGCACTATCTTGTTGGAGCACCCTGTTGATGCTGACCCTCGGAAATATCTTCGTGCTGATGCTGCTCGCCACCGGTGGCGCGTGGTTGTGGCACAACCACGGCTTGCGCGAACGTGCGCTGGAGCGGGTGATGCAGCATTGCGCCAAGCTGCGGATCGAGCTGCTGGACGGCAACGTAGCCTTGAAGAAGATCGCTTTCATTAAAGACGCCAACGGCCGTCGGCGCCTGGCCCGTGTGTATAACTTCGAATTCACCGTGACCGGCGAAACCCGCCACACCGGCACCATCACCCAGTTCGGCGCCCACAGCGCACAGATCGAGCTCGCGCCCTACCCGATGCCGTTCGACGACACTCCGCCGGTGGTCGATATCGCGAAGCCCAGAGCCGAGGTGATTGAACTGAGCCAGTGGCGGCAAGAACACACCAAGTGGCGGCCATGAGTCGGATGCCAGTCAGTTAAAACCGCTCCCACAAGGTTCACACTGTACCTGTGGGAGCGGGCTTGCCCGCGATGAGGCCTTCAAAAACGGCACAAAAACTCGCTAATTTGCCTAAGTGCGGCACCCCGCCAAACCTTCCTGCAGTTCTGGGACAGCCTGCTGCTCACTGAAAATCAGCTCAATACGCGAATCCCGACGCCATTCGCTGGACTGCCATTCCAGTAACGAGTTATCCAGCGCATTCGCCGACACCCAACCCTCGGCGCTGTGGATAACCAGCTTCGCCCGCCGCCATTCAAGGCGCTCAAGCCATTTCCCGATCAGTACGGCATCGAATATCTGACTCGGATGCCACCGCCATCCAACACTCCAGCCGCCCTCTTGCGCCTGACTCAAGCAAATCGGCAGCGTGGGGTCGGTCCAGATGGTCGGCATCTGCGCCAATCCCTTGGGCATGACAAAGTTATCCACACCCCCGACAGCCTGAGCCCCGAGCCCCGGTAACTCACTCAATGGCAAGACGGCTTGCTGCGTCCAGTACAAAGGACGCGTCGGCAACTGTGCGGCAATTCGCTGGCGATCACTATCGTCGAGGCCTTCTGCCTTGTTGAGCAACAGCAACCCGGCACTGTCCAAGGCTTGCAGTTGCGCCGCAGGCAGCGGTTTTCCGGCCGCGAGCGCCCGGGCGTCCAGCACCAGCACGCACGGCTGCACCGCCAGGACACCTTGCCACGGCGCCTCACTCAATTGCCGGAGTAACTGCGCCGGATGTCCCAGCCCGGAGGGTTCGATGAACAGTCGATCCGGTCGTGCCTTACGCAGCAACCGCCCGAGGCCGATCTGAAACGGTGCACCATTGACGCAACACAAACAGCCCCCGGCCACTTCCCCCAGTGCGATACCATCGGCATCCTGGGTCAATAGCGCGGCATCCAGACCGATCTGGCCGAACTCGTTGATCAACACCGCCCAGCGCTCACCCACGGGCCGTTGCGCCAGCAGGTGCTTGATCAGGCTGGTCTTGCCGGCACCTAGTGGGCCGGCAATGACGTGGGTGGGAATGTTCTGCAACATGGTCGAGGTTTTCTGAGGAGGTAAAGAATGCGGTTGATGAGATGGTCGTTGCTTCTGGCGCTCACATCGGGCGAAGCGTTGGCTCAGGCCTGCGTGGTGCACAGCACGGCTGAGCGGCTCGACGTGAAGGTCTGCCAGCAAAACCGCAACATCCCGGAAAAACTGTTCGCCGACGGATTCTGCCAGCCGAATCTACCCGGGCAGAAAGTCGAGGTGCAGTACGTCGACCAATGCCCTGCCGGCGCGTTCGGGGTGTGCAGCAACGCTCAAGTCGCCAATATGCCTTACCGGCAGGATATTCACTATTACGGCGTGGCCACCGATGCGGCATATTTGAAGCCGTTTTGCGAAACCCAGAGCCAAGGAACCTGGCTCAAACCTTGAGCCGTTAACTCAGCCAGTCTAGGGTCAGAATCAAACGACGCTCGCCCGGCGCCGGTTGCGGCGAACGGTGGATCAAACCGAAGCCTTCGTTGCCGTGCCACTTCTCCCCTTTAAGCAGCGCCACTTCGCCGCTGGTGATCTGCTGTATCAGCGACTCATCCGGCGGTTCGGCCTCAGGTTTGCCTAATTGCCGGCGATCGATTGCCCCTTCTTTCAGCCACTGGCTGCCGATACCTGCGTAGGTGGTGATCAACCGCACCGGCACATGATCGACGTGGAAACGCGGGCACATGGCTGTATCCAGAACCCGCAGGCGCAGGCCGATACGCTGGGCGCCCAACAAGCAGGCGAAGGCGCTGACCAGCCAGGAAACATCGGCGATAAAGCCTTCGTAGCCTTCCAGATCGCTGAAGCCTGAGGCTAAACCGTGGAGATTGGGTTCAGCGTCATCGCCGGGCATTTCCAGGGACAGCGACTCGGCCAGCGGCTCGTTCAGGGACAATAACAAGCGACCGAAATCGGCAATGTGCGCCGGGAGTTGGCGTTGCCAGAGGGCGAGGTTCACGCCGTCGTCCAGAATTCCGGTCAGCGCTTTTGGCGTATCACCTTGAACCTGGCGAATGACCGGTCGCAGCTTCAGGCTGGGCGCCAACATCAGGCGGCCGCCTCTTCGTGCCAAGGACCGAACGGATCGGGCAGTAACTGCCAGCCCTCGACACCCAAGGCCATTTCATCGTCCGTCAGCAGGCAGTTATCGAGTTCGACGGTGAGTTGCGCGAAGTCGATGTTCTGGCCGATAAACACCAGTTCCTGGCGGCAATCACCGGTGGCCGCCATCCAGTTTTCCATGATCCCGGCGGTGCTTTCTTCGTCTTGCGGCCACTGGTTTTTCGGCACGAAACGCCACCAGCGCCCGGCAAAACCGTGGCGCATCAAACCGCCGGCCTGGGACCAGCTACCAGCGTCCCTGTGTTTGCTGGCCAGCCAAAAAAAGCCTTTGGAACGCAACAGTTTGCCGTTCACCCACGGGCGGTCGATGAAGCTGAAGAAACGCTGTGGATGAAACGGTCGCCGCGCCCGATAGGCCGTGGAGGCGATACCGTATTCCTCGGTTTCCGGCACGTGTTCACCGCGCAATTCCTGCAACCATCCCGGCGCCTGAGCGGCTTTTTCGAAGTCGAAGCGCCCGGTGTTGAGGATTTTCTTGAGCGGCACTTCGCCCATGACCATCGGAATGATTTCCGCCTGGGAATTGAGCCGTTCAAGGATCGCGATCAACTCTTGGCGCTCGTTACTGCCGATCAAATCGATCTTGCTGATCAGGATCACGTCGGCGAATTCGATCTGCTCGATCAACAGGTCAGTGATCGAACGTTCGTCCTCCTCGCCCAGGGTTTCGCCACGGGAAGCGAGGCTTTCGGCGGCTTGATAGTCGAGCAGGAAGTTCATGCCGTCGACCACGGTAACCATGGTGTCTAGCCGCGCGATGTCCGCCAGGCTCTGCCCTTCTTCATCGCGAAACGTGAAGGTTTCCGCTACGGGCAAAGGCTCGGAAATGCCCGTGGACTCGATCAGCAGGTAATCGAAACGACCGTCTCTGGCGAGTTTGCTGACTTCTTCGAGCAAATCTTCCCTCAAGGTGCAGCAGATGCAGCCGTTACTCATTTCCACGAGTTTTTCTTCGGCACGATTCAGGCTGACATCGCGCTGAACTTCGCTGCCATCAATGTTGATCTCACTCATGTCATTGACGATCACCGCGACACGCAAATTTTCGCGATTACGTAGTACGTAATTAAGCAGTGTACTTTTTCCGGCACCGAGAAAGCCCGACAGGACGGTCACGGGGAGACGATTGGGCATCAGGTATTCCTCATCAGGATGTGGCCGGTCAAATCGCCCGTTGATGGCGTTCGCGCAGCTCTTCACGTTCTTTGGCTTCAATACACAGAGTGGCGGTGGGTCGCAGCAGCAGGCGTTTGAGGCCGATCGGCTCACCGGTTTCGCGACACCAGCCGTACTCACCGCGAGCCAGGTGCTCGAGGGCTTCGTCGATCTTGTCCAGGAGCTTCTTTTCCCGCTCCAGCAAGCGCAGTTGCCACTGGCGCTGTTCTTCGGCGCTGCCGATGTCGGCGGGATCGCTGTGGGGTTCCTGCTCGCGCAACGCGTCGAACTCGCCGCTAATGCGCTCCTGCAGCTCGCTGCGCTGAGCCAGCAACAGGTCGCGAAAGAAACCTTGCTGGGCGTCGTTCATGTAATCGGCGGCGGGTTGAGCGAGGAGTTCTTGTTCAGTCATGGCGGTGGATCATCAGAGCGGGTGTATTTTTATGTTATAGCATAACAACGCAAATAAGCCACTCCCCTCTTGTTACTCACGACAAAGGGCACGATGCTTTAAACCGTCCGCCCTTTTGAGAAATGCCATGGGAAACGCCCTGAAACTCTCGCTATTGAGCCTTTCGCTGCTGATTGCGGTCGATGCCTGGGGACAAATCCCGAGCCTGGCCAACTGCACCCGCAGCGCCAATCTGCTGGCCTGCGTAGATGCCGACGGCAATGCCTACAGCGTTAACACCGTCGGTAACACGATCTATCTACGCGGCTTCGAAGTAGCCGGCAAACGCCAATGGGCGCAAACCACCAGCCGCTACGGGCAACTGACATTCTTCACGGGTATCGCGTCCGATGGCGAAGCCTGGGTCGGCTACAACCGCCGGGTGGGCTGGACAACCATCAATCGGTTTTCCAGCTCTGGCGGCAGCAGCGGCAAGTTCACGTGCAGCCGGATGACCGGCTGCTAGGCCTGCGTCTTTTTCTGTTCCTGCTGCCAGGCGATGTAGCTATTCATCGGTGGGTTCTTCTGAAAATAGCGCTGCAAACCTTCGAACAAACCATCCGCCACGGCTTGCTGATGGCGGGCAGTCACCAGTCGCTGACTGTCGCGGGCGTTCGAGATGAAGCCGGTTTCCACCAGAATCGACGGCACATCCGGCGACTTCAATACAGCGAATCCCGCTTGTTCCACGCGCTTCTGATGCAGCGTGGTGATGCCCGCGAGGCTGCCGAGCACCGTGCTGCCCAACTGCAAGCTGGCGGCGATGGTGGCATTCATCGACATGTCGAGAATCACCCCGGCGAGCATCGGGTCCTTATCCTTGAGATTGAGCAGGCTGGTGGCGCCCAGCAGGTCTGCACCGTTCTCCCGTTGCGCCATGAAGCGCGCCGTGGCCGAGGTCGCGCCACCTTCGGACAGGCAGTACACCGACGCACCTGAAGCGGTGAGACGCGGCGCCGCATCCGCATGAACCGAGATGAACATGTCGGCATTGTGCTTGCGGGCGATCTCCACGCGTTTACGCAGCGGGACGAAGAAGTCGTCGTTGCGCACCAGTTTCACATCGAAGCCCTTCTCGCGCTTCAGCCGCTTGGCCAGCAATTGGGCGATCGACAGCACCACGTCTTTTTCCCGCTCACCTTTGGCACCGACCGCGCCCGGGTCTTTGCCGCCGTGACCCGGGTCGACCACTACGATGATGTCGCGCTTGGGGTGGGCCTTGTCGGTGACGGGTTCACGCTTATCCAGCGGCGCCGCCGCGATCTGTAGCGGCGCAACGGGCTTCAGATCGAGCACCAATCGGTGCCCCTGCCCGTCCTGTGGCGCCAGCAGGAAACTGTTGAGCTGCACCGGGCCGCTGAGGTCGAGGACGATCCGCGTATCGCCCTGGCCGAAATGTCCGGAGCGAATTGAGCGGATCACCGTGTTGCTGAGTGCCAACTGACTGAGGTCGCCGCTGAGATTGGCGCCACTCAGATCGATGATCAGCCGTTCCGGTACGCTCAAGGAAAACGTCTTGTATTGCACCGGCCCGCTCAGATCGAACACCAGTCGCAGCTTGTCGTCCGAACGCCACAGTCGTGCATTGCGAATTTGCGTGGCCGACGCACTAAAGGGAAAAGCGAAGGCCGCGCTGGCCAGAATCAGGTTGAGCAAGTGACGTCTGTGCATGGTGAAGGCCCGCTCACGAAAAAGGCATCGTCGATTTGATTGTTATAATATAACATGCCAAATCAACTCCCACGATGGACCTGCTCATGAATGCGCTGACTCTGCCGGATATCGCTGCGCAGGCCTCACGCCAAGCCCTGCCACTTGATTGGGTGGGCATGTGCGGCATTGCTCTTCCTGTTTTATTCGATGGCCAGCGACTGAGCGCAAAGGCCGACGCTGGCGTTAGTCTCGACGATGGAGAGGCGCGTGGCATCCATATGTCGCGGCTGTATCTGGCGTTGGAAATGCTTGAGCAGGAAAACCTTTCGCCGGCGTTATTGCGGCGAGTCTTGCAGAATTTTCTCGAAACCCATGAAGGGCTTTCCCACAACGCTTACCTAAAAATTCACACCGAACTATTGCTCAAAAGACCTGCGCTCGTCAGTCCACTGGCCGGCTGGAAAACTTATCCGGTGAGCATCGAAGCCAATTTGAAAAACGCGATGTTCCACGTGGAACTAAAAATCGATGTGCCTTATTCCTCAACCTGCCCGTGCTCAGCTGCACTTTCGCGGCAGTTGATTCAGCAACAATTCGTTGATGACTTTGCCAACAAGTCGCTGCTACACGCTGACGTTCTGGCTTGGCTCGGTTCCACGAAAGGCATTGTCGCTACGCCGCATAGCCAACGCAGCAATGCGCAATTGCAGCTTCGTCTGGACGACTATCTGGATGACCTGCCGCTGATCGCCGCGATCAACGATGCGGAAGCAGCCCTCGGCACCGCAGTGCAAACCGCCGTGAAACGCGCCGACGAACAAGCTTTCGCCCTCGCCAACGGCCAGAACCTGATGTTCTGCGAAGACGCTGCCCGACGCTTGAATCTGGCCCTCAAACGCTCCCCGGGCATCAACGCCTTTCACGTACGAGTCGTTCACGCCGAAAGTCTTCATGCCCACGATGCTGTCGCTGAAAGTCGCTGGAATTGGGAGGCCGCATGATCCAATGCCAAGCCTTGCGCTGGGGCGCCCCCGGTCAACCGCTCACTCCGTCGATGGATTGCCAGTTACCCAAAGGGAGTCTGACCGCTGTCATCGGTGCCAACGGTTCGGGTAAAAGCAGCCTGCTGAAAATCATCGCCGGTCTGCAAAAGCCACTGGCTGGAAAAGTCATCATTGATGTTCCACGCAAAGGCGGCCTTTCGTTTCTGCCTCAGCAACAACATCTGGATCGACAGTTCCCCATCAGTCTGCAAGAGTTGGTAGCTGCAGGTTTCTGGGGCAGCAAGCAAGCTCCGAAAGTTCGCAGCCAGCGCCTCAAGTCGGCGCTGGAAGACTGGTGTCTGACCGGCCTGGAACATCGCCCATTGATGGCCCTCTCCGGGGGTGAATTGCAACGTGCCCTGCTCGCCCGCTTGAGTCTCGCCGAAGCCCCCTTGTTGTTGCTCGACGAACCCCACGCCGCGCTCGACGAACTCGGCCAGGCGCTGCTCTGGAGACACATCCACGCCTGGCATGCTGAACGCCGAACCCTGGTCGTGGTGTGTCATGACTTGGCCGCCGTGCGCCAACACATTCCCCAAGCCCTATTGATCAAAAGCAGCGGCTGCGTCCTCGGCCCCAGTACCGATCTGATTCACCAACAACCTCAGACGCAGGTGGCTTGATGATCGCGGCCGCTCAGCTTTGGCAACCGTTCCACGAATTCGTATTCATGCGCCGGGCGTTGCTCGGTGGTCTCGTTCTGGCGTGCAGCACCGCTCCGCTTGGGGTGTTTTTGATTCTACGGCGCATGAGCCTGATCGGCGACGCGGTGGCTCATGGCATCTTGCCCGGTGCCGCATTGGGCTTCTGGTTCGCCGGGTTGAGTCTGCCCGCGTTGACCATCGGTGGCCTCGGCGCTGGCCTGAGCATGGCCGGACTGGCCGCCTGGATCACCCGCCGCACCGGCCTGCGGGAAGACGCGAGCCTGGCCGCGATCTACCCGATATCGCTGGCCAGCGGCGTGCTGATCCTCGGCATTGCCGGTAAGCGACTGGACCTGTTGCACCTATTGTTTGGCTCGGCGCTCGCGGTCGACGGGCCGACTTTGACCGGCATGATTTGGGTCTCGGGCTTCAGCCTGATCGCCATGGCCCTCATCTACAAACCCCTGTTGCTGGACACCCTCGACCCGCTCTTTCTGCAAACCGTCAGCCGTCTCGGGCCTCTGGCTCATGGGGTATTTCTGACCCTGGTGGTGCTGAACCTGGTGATCGGTTTCCAGGCCATCGGCGCCCTGATGGTGGTCGGTTTGATGATGTTGCCAGCCGCGGCTTCTCGCTTCTGGAGTCGTCGCTTGCCGGTACTGATGGTCATCGCCGCGCTGCTCGGCTGCCTCTCGGTCTGGCTCGGCTTGTTGCTGTCGTTTTACTACTCACTACCCAGCGGCCCGGCGATCGTGCTGGTGGCTGGCGCTTTGTATCTGCTGTCCGTGGTGTTCGGTCCGGTGCACGGTTTGCTGCGCCGCCCGCCTTTGCTCACATCCCAATGAGGTGTTACCCGATGCGCGCTTTACTCGTGCTGTTCAGTTTGATGCTGTCGATGTCGCTGTCTGCCGCGGAAAAACTCCAGGTAGTCACCAGCTTCAGCATCCTCGCCGACATGACCCATCAGGTCGGCGGCGACCATATCCAGATCAACAACATGGTCGGGCCGGACGCCGATGCCCATACCTACGAGCCGACTCCGGACGATGCCAAGGCATTGCTCAAGGCCAGATTGATCATCAAGAACGGGCTAGGTTTCGAGCCATGGCTGGACCGTCTGGTGACCAGCACCGAGACCAAAGCGGCGGTCATCAGCGCCAGCCACGGTGTCATTCCACGCTCGCTGGATGAAGACGGCGAAACCATTCCCGACCCACACGCCTGGCACAACCTGGCTAACACCGAGTTGTACATCAGCAACATCACCAAAGCGCTGATCGCCGCCGACCCTGCCAATAAAGCCGACTACGAACACAACAGCCAGGCCTACCTGAAAAAGATCTACGCCTTGCTCGCCGAGGCCAAAGCCAAGCTCGGTTCGCTGCCGCCGGGTAATCGCAAAATCGTGACTTCCCATGACGCCTTCGGCTATCTCGGTCAGGCGTACGGCATCGACTTCATGGCACCACAAGGTCTGTCCACCGAACGTGAACCGTCGGCCGCCGAAGTCGCTGCGCTGATCACGCAGATCCGTCAGGCCAAGGTCAAAGCTGTGTTCATGGAAAACATCAAGGACGCACGCCTGCTCAAACAAATCGCCGATGAAAGCGGCGCGCATATCGGCGGGACGCTGTACTCCGATGCCCTCGCGGCGACCGGCCCGGCCAGCACGTTCGCCGGGTTGTTCGAATACAACCTCAACACCTTGTATGAGGCGTTGAGCAAACCATGATCCGCAAGAATCCTTCGGGTGATCTTCCGTTGATTGCCGAGTCGGCGTACGTGGATAAAACCGCCATCATCTGCGGCAAAGTGGTGATCGGCGAGAATGTGTTCGTCGGTCCCTATGCCGTGATTCGCGCCGACGAAGTGGACGACTCGGGCGAGATGGAAGCGATCACCATCGGCGCCAATTCGAACATTCAGGACGGAGTAGTGATCCACTCCAAGTCCGGTGCCGCGGTGATCATTGGCGAGTTCAGCTCTATCGCCCACCGCTCCATCGTGCATGGCCCCTGCACCGTCGGTAATCGCGTATTCATCGGGTTCAACAGCGTGCTGTTCAACTGCGCGGTGGGCGACGGTTGCGTGGTGCGGCACAACTCGGTGGTCGATGGTCGTGACTTGCCTGAAGACTTCTATGTGCCCTCCACCACGCGCATCGGCCCCAACACTGACCTGTCGCAGTTCCCACCGGTGAGCGTTAGCGCCTCGGAGTTTTCCGAAGACGTGGCGCGCACCAACGTTGATTTGGTGCGGGGCTACAAAGCCCTGCAAAACGAGTTCTGACCATGAGCAGCGTGTTGATTCGCAACGCCCGGCTAGTGAATGAGGGTCGTGAATTCGACGGTGATTTGCTGATAAGCCACGGTCGCATCGTCAAGATCGCCAGCAGCATAGAAGGTGAAACGGCCGTCGTGGAAATCGACGCCAACGGCCAATGGCTGCTGCCGGGCATGATCGATGACCAGGTGCATTTCCGCGATCCCGGAGCACCGGACAAGGGCAGCTTCCATACCGAATCCAGGGCGGCAGTTGCCGGCGGCATCACCAGCTTCATGGACATGCCCAATACTTCCCCCGCCACCCTGACCCTCGCTGCGCTGGCCGACAAGAAGCGTCGAGCGGCGACGAGTTCAGTGGCCAATTACGGTTTTCATTTCGGCGGGAGCAACGACAATCTCGATACCGTCGCCGCGCTCAATCCTTGCGAGGTGGCCGGAGTCAAAGTGTTCATGGGCGCCTCCACCGGCAACATGCTGGTGGACGATCCCCGGATTCTCGAGCGGCTCTTCGCCGAGGTGCCGACCATTTTGTTGGCTCACTGCGAACACACACCCAGCATCCAAGCCAATGCCGCAAACCTGCGAGAACTGTTCGGCGAGCAACTTCCGCCCGCCGCTCACCCGCTGATCCGCAACGCCGAAGCGTGCTTTCGTTCCTCCTCAATGGCCGTTGATCTGGCCAGGCAACACGGCACCCGACTTCACGTTTTACACTTGAGCACGGCCCGCGAACTGGCGCTGTTCGAAGACCAGCCGCTGGCACAGAAACGCATCACCGCCGAAGTCTGTCTGCATCACTTGCTGTTCGATGATCGCGACTACCCGAGCCTTGGCAACCTGATCAAGTGCAACCCGGCGATCAAGACTCAGACCGACCGCGATGCCTTGCGCAAAGCATTGTTGAGCAATCGACTGGATGTGATCGGCAGTGATCACGCGCCTCATACCTGGGCCGAAAAGCAGCGGCCCTACAGCCAGGCGCCGTCCGGTTTGCCGTTGGTGCAACACGCCCTGCCCGCGTTGCTGGAGCTGGTGGCCGATGAGATATTGCCGATCACCACCCTCGTGACCAAGACCAGTCACCGGGTCGCCGATTTGTTTGCCATCCCCGACCGCGGCTACCTGCGCGAAGGCTACTGGGCCGACTTGGTATTGATCAAACCCGAGCCCGATGGCCTTGCCGTTTCCCGGCAACCGATCCTCTCGCAATGTGGCTGGACGCCCTTCATCCACCATCGTTTTCGCCACAGCGTCAGAACCACGGTGGTGTCGGGGCAAATTGCCTGGCACGACCAACGTCTTAATGACAGCTGCCAGGGTTTACCCCTACGGTTTATGCGCTAGCGCGCGTTATCGAAAACATTCGAGAACACCGATCATGATCCACATCACCCTGCCCGATGGTTCATTGCGTGAGTACGATCAGCCGCTGACTGTGTATGAAGTTGCCGCAAGTATCAGTCTCGGGTTGGCCAACGCGGCGGTAGCCGGTCGCGTCGACGGCGTGTTGGTGGACTGTGGGTTCCTGATCGAGGGCGATGCCCGGGTCAGTATCGTCACGCCCCAGGAACCCGATGGCCTGGAGATCCTTCGCCGTTCCTGCGCGCTGATGCTGGCCATGGCCGTCAAACAGCTCCATCCGAATGCACAGTTGCGAGCCGGATCGTCGCTGGGTGATGGTTTCTTTTATGAGTTTGCTTTCCAGCGCTCTTTAACTCTGGCCGAGCTGCCTCTGATTGAAGCGCGCATGCGTGCACTGGCGGCGACCAACCATTCGATCCGCCGGGAACCAGCTCCCCAGGCGACGTCAACCGAACGGTTATCGCTGTATCGCTTGGGTGATTTTGAAAGTTTCGCGGCAGGCCCGCATGTTCCCACCACCAAGGTGTTGCAAGCATTCACCCTGGACCATATCAGCGGCACGATGCAGCAACGGATCTACGGCACGTGCTGGTCCAGCCAACAGGAGCTGAACACCTGGCGAGCGCCGCCGCAGGTGATGGTCGTGAACATCGATGAACGTCAGACCGCTTATGCGCACTCAGTAACCCAGGCACTGCGCCGCCGCGAACTTCGGGCCAACTCGGACCTGCGTAACGAGAAAATCAGCCACAAGATTCGCCAGCACAGCCAGAAAGTGCCGTATCTGTTGGTAGTGGGAGAGAAGGAAAAGGAAGGCGGGTTTGTCAGTATGCGTAGCGGCAGCGGAGAGGACTTCGGGGAGAAAGGGATTGAGGCGGTGTGTGAATTGTTGAATCCGCCCAAGGCTGGAGGTGCCTGAGCGGATGCTTTCGCGGGCAAGCCTCGCTCCTACAGGATTTGTGGCGTTCGCAGGATCACGAAACGACATTGATGTCCTGTAGGAGCGAGGCTTGCCCGCGAAGCTTTTAGGCCCGTGGTTTAACGGTCCCGCAATCTTGGCCCAACCACACAGCGCGAGTATCGAGGCTACCCTTCTGCTGAATGCCGGTGGCGTTGAAAGTGCCATTGACCTTGGTGGTGAACTCACGATCGCTGAGGAATGTGGCGACACCCGCACCTTGCGCTTTCGGGCAGCTGAAACGGAATTTCCACTGGTTGCCGGTGCGTTCGGTGATTTGCTGCTTGCAGCCCGATTGTGGGTCCGTCAGTGGAATGTTGTCGGTCTTCACCTGCTCAGGCGTCAGGCAAGCCCGAATCCCTTTACCGCCCATGGTGATGCCCTGCTTCTCCAGCTGCGCGCGCTGTTCAGGGGTCATCTGACTCTGTATCTGGCCGAGGATCAATTGCAGATCGGGCAGGTTCTGGTCATCGACCTTCATGTTGCTTGAAGTCATTTCCCACAAGCCCGGCTGCAACATCTGCGCCTGAGCAGCCACAGGAACTGTCAAACCAAACGCAATGGCCAAACCCAGCAGACGAACGTTCATCGAGTAACTCCTGATCATTAGTGGCCGTTAGACGTCAGCCACGGGCTTCGGTTCATGGGCCAATTAAATAGCGACATTCTGCCCGGAACATGGTCTGTTAAGCATTGAATCTTCAGGAGCAAGGCTGCCCCATGGATTACTTTGGACCGCATGTTTTCGGTTATCTGATCGCAATCCTGCACACGCTGGGTTCGATTGCCGCCATCCATGCCGTATTGACCGTTCGGACCGCTCAGGGCTCGATCGCCTGGGCTCTGTCACTGCTGTTCATTCCCTACCTCACGCTTATCCCTTATCTGGTTTTCGGCCGCAGCACCTTCGACGGCTATATCAAGGCCCGGCGGCAAGCCAACGAGGAAATGCGCAAGGCCATCTCCGAGCTGAACTGGCGCCCCTGGGTAGAAGAGGCACTGGCTGCTCGTGCCTCCAGCGCCTACGCGTCTTTGAGGGCCATGCCGAAACTGGGACGCATGCCGTGCCTGGCAAATAACGAAGTGCGTTTGCTGATCGATGGCCAAGCCACCTTCGATGCGATTTTCGACGCCATCAGCAACGCGCGGCAAGCGGTGCTGATCCAGTTCTTCATAATCCACGATGACCGTCTCGGCCAACGCCTGCACACCTTGCTGACCAAGAAAGCTGCCGAAGGCGTGGCGATTTACTTGCTCTACGACCGCATCGGTAGCCACTCCCTGCCCCACAGTTACGTGCAGCCATTGCGCGATGCCGGTATCGAGGTCAAGGCCTTCGCGACCCGCAGCGGCTGGCTCAACCGCTTTCAGGTCAATTTCCGTAACCACCGCAAGATCGTCGTGGTCGACGGGATTGTCGGTTTTGTCGGCGGGCTCAACGTCGGCGACGAATACATGGGCGAGAAACCACCCCTGGCACCCTGGCGCGACACCCACGTGCAAGTGCGCGGGCCGGTGGTGGCCTGCATGCAGGAATCCTTTGCCGAAGACTGGTTCTGGGCGGCCCGTTCGCTACCGCCGCTGATCCTGCCAGAGGTTTATCCAGACAACGGCGTGCTCTGCCAATTGCTGGCCAGCGGCCCGGCGGATTCCTACGAAACCTGTTCGCTATTCTTCGTCGAAGCCATCCATGCGGCGACAGAACGGGTGTGGATCACCACCCCTTACTTCATCCCCGACGAAGCGGTGTTCGCCGCGTTACGACTGGCAATATTGCGTGGTGTGGATGTACGGATTTTGTTGCCGTCACGAGCGGATCACCGGATCGTCTACGCCGCTTCCAGCCTTTATGCCTTCGAAGCAGTACGTGCCGGGGTACGCGTGTTCCGTTACAAGCCGGGGTTCATGCATCAGAAAGTGGTGCTGATCGACAGCGAAATCAGCGCCATTGGCAGCGCCAACATGGACAACCGTTCGTTCCGGCTGAATTTCGAAGTGATGTTGCTGACGGTCGACAGTGCGTTTGCTGCCGAAGTGGAACAGATGCTCAACGATGACTTCGCCCAGGCTCACGAAATCGCCAAAGAAGAAAGCCGGGAAACCCACCGCCTGCAACAGGTCGGCATGCGGATCGCCCGGCTTATTTCACCGATTCTCTAAGGGTTGTAAATGTCGTCGCGGGTCCAGGGCAGTTCATGGCTGCCATCGGGATGGGTTTTCACCGCGAGAATTTGATGCAGATTGATCCAGCCTCTGGCAAAGGCATAGGCGCACCCTGCCAGGTACAACCGCCAGATCCGTAAAGCCTGTTCTGGCACCAGTTTGCCGGCGGCTTCCAGATTGTCTTCCAGGCGTTCGCTCCAGTGGTCCAGGGTTCGCGCGTAATGCAGGCGCAGGCTCTCGACATCAACGATTTCCAGCCCCGCTTCGCTGATCTCGGCGGAGATCATCGACAGATGCGGCAGCTCGCCGTTGGGGAACACGTACTTCTCAATGAACTCACCGGCGCCGCGCCCAACCGGACGACCATCGGTGTGCTTGGCGGTGATCCCGTGGTTCATCACCAGGCCACCCTCTTTCACCGCGCCGAACAAGGTTTTGCAGTACTCGGCCAGGTTCGCATGGCCAACGTGTTCGAACATGCCGACGCTGACCACCTTGTCGAAGCGCCCGTCCTGAGGCAAATCGCGGTAGTCGAGCAGTTGCAATTCAATCTGATCCTCCAGGCCTTCGGCTTTCACCCGTTCACGGGCCAGCGCCAACTGCTCCTTACTGAGCGTGATCCCGAACACCTTCGCGCCGAACTCACGAGCGGCATACCGCGCCAACCCGCCCCAGCCGCAACCGACATCCAGCAGATACTCGCCTGGTTGCAACCGTAGCTTGCGGCACAGGTGACGAAACTTGGCTTGTTGAGCTTGTTCGAGGGTTTCACTGCCGGTTTCGAAATAGGCGCAGGAATACGCCATGTCACTGTCGAGCCACAATTGATAAAACGCGTTGGAAAGGTCGTAATGGTAGGAGATGGCTTTGGCATCGGTTTCCTTGTCGTGAACCGAGCGCACCGGTTGCTCATCTTCGTCCTCGTTGATCAGCGCCTGACTCCATTCATCGCAGACACGAATCACGTCGCTGATGGAGCCTTCCAGCTCTAGCTTGCCTTCGACAAACGCCGCCCCCAACGCGTCGAGGCTGGGATGGGTGAACTGGGTAACCATGTGGGGGTCCTTGACCACAATGGTGACGCTGGGCGTCGGCCCCAGATTGAACTCATGGCCGTCCCAGAGTCGTAAGCGAAGCGGTAATTGCAGATTCTGTAAGGCCGGTGGAAGTTGCGCGAGCATGAAAAGTCCCCCTTGTTTCAGACGTCAAATCTGAGGGTAGACCATCCTTGAAAAATAGCAGGCTATCGAATTAATAGCCTTTTTCTATTCCCGGTGTTGCCTGCAACACTGAAACCATCCAACGGGCGATCGTTGAAAATGACCGCCTTACCCTAGATGACTACAAATCCGGCACACAGTTCTGAAAAGTTGTAGACGCTCACACCTCATCCTTAAGCTTGAGTAGGGGTTCCTGAAAGCGTAGCAAACGCCCGGCATTACCGAGCACTAATAACGTGCTCAAGTTGTGCAACAACGCGGCAATCATCGCCCCTGCCGCGCCGAGCCAGCCGAATGCGGCGAACGCAACGATGGCCAAGGTCCAGCCCAACCCGATAATCACGTTGACCTGCAAGGTCTGCCGACATTGGCGACTCAAGCGCACACAGGTTCCGAGCCGGCGCAGGTCGCTGCCGATCAGTACGATATCGGCCGAAGCCAACGCGATGTCCGCACCGCCTGCGCCCATGGCCACACCGACCACACCGGCCTTGAGCGCCAGGGAATCGTTGATACCGTCTCCCACCACCATTGGCCGGAAACCGCTGCCGATTTCATTCAGCACACGATTGAGTTTGTCCTCGGGCAAGGCCTGAGCTTCGACATCACTGATGCCCACATCCCGGGCCAGCGTGTGCGCAACGCTCTGCCGATCCCCGGTGAGCAACAACTGACGACCCAAACCCAATTCACGCAATTCGCTCAGGGCAAACCGCGCCTCGGGTTTGACACTGTCAGCGAGCAACAGCCAGGCGAGAAATTCACCGTTGAGTGCCAGCCCGGCAATCGGGCCGTCGTGTTCAGGCACCGCTGATGTGGCGATGCCCAATTGCGCGAACAGCTCCGGACGACCGAGGGCCGCTTCCCCCTGTTCGGTCATCGCCACGACACCCAGCCCCTGACGCTCATGAATGTCAGAGAGCAGCAGAAAGTGTTCCTGAGTGACCAATCCGGCCAAGGCGCGGCTGACCGGGTGACTGCTGGCGGAACCGAGGCTGGCGGCGAGCTTCAGTACGTGACTGCGATCCTCCAGTGGACTGTCGATGGATTGCAGGCGCAAGGTGCCGAACGTCAGGGTTCCGGTCTTGTCGACCACCAAGGACGTCAGGTCAGCCAACTCTTCGAGGAACGCCGAGCTGCGAATCAGAATCCCGTGCCGAGCCGCCACCGCCACCCCGGCAATGGCCGTGGCTGGTGCCGACAATACCAGCGCGCAAGGGCAAGCCGCGACCAACACCGCGAGCATCGCTTGCGCATCGTTGGTCACAAACCAGGTCACGGCGGCCAGCAGCAACACCAGCACCATGTAGCTGCCGGCATAGCGTTCGAGCAAACGGGTGATTGGAGGCTTGGAACGTTCGGCACTTTGCATCAGCGCAATGACTTTACCCAAGGTCGATTCGTTACCGGTACGGGTCACTTCAATGCGCAGCAGGCCATCGAGGTTGATCGCCCCGCCGAACACCGGCATGCCCACGCCGGCTTCTATTGGCACCGACTCACCGGTGATCGAGGCGGTGTCGAGGCTTGCCTGACCGGACAACACCCGGCCATCCGCCGGCACTCGATCACCGGCACGCACCTCTACGAGATCACCGGCCTTGAGGGTGCCGTTGTCGACTTCAACGACTGAACCGTCAGCCTGAATCTTGCGTGCATGGCTGCGGGTCAGTTTGCCCAGAGCATGAATCGCTTCCTGGGAGCCAATTACGCTGCGCTCTTCCAGCACGTGGCCGAAGATCATGATGATCGGCAATAGCGCAGCGGTCAGCAGATCGCCCGTGGCCCAGGCGCCGAGCATGGCCAGGGCGATCAGTTGATCGGTGATCCCGTGCAGGCTCGGATAACGCAGGCTGTACCACGCCGAACGCATGACCGGCACGGCCACCAGCAAGGAAGCAAAACCCAATAGTAATTGGCTGACACCGGTCTGCTCCGGCGACAACCAGCGCCAGATCAGCCCCAGCGCAAGCAACCCAAGTGCAAGCATGGCCAGGGTCAACTGGCGCGCGGCGCTACGTTGTTCAGCCGAGGACAACATGCTCGGCGCGGCGGCGGTTTGGGCAGTCATTGCGCAGCTCCCTGAATGATCAGGCGGGAATCGTCTTTCGGATCAACCGTGGTCACCGAGCCAGCCTGCCCGAGAATCTTCGGCATCCGTTCACGGTAAATACGCAGCAGCATTTGCGGGTCGGTGCCCTGCTGTTGCGCCTTGGCCAAACTCAGTACCGTGGCGGTGTCGGCGGAGGCTTTTGCCAGGCGCTCGCTGGCTTGGGCGTGAGCCACTTGCAGCGTGCGGTCAGCTTGTTCGTTGGCGGACTGAGTCAACTTTTCGGCTTCAGTGCGCGCGTTGGCCACGGCTTTGTCGGCCTGCTGGCTGGCAGTTAACACCGCGTTGAACGCGTTCACCGCCGGCCCGGGCAGACTCGATTGCACATCGACCCGTGCCACTTCAATGCCCAACCCCTGCCCGGTCGCCGTCAGTTCGGCCAAGCGTTGATTTATGCCCCGTACCAGATCACCGCGTAGACGTTCGCGACGTTCGGCGGCCTGATTGTCGGCGCCGATCAGTTCCGGTCGAGCCACCAGAATGGTGTCCAGGTCGCGCGCGGCGGTGAGCGCCACGGCACTGCGCGTCACCAGCCGATCCAGCGCTGGCAGCACATGTTCACCCTGAAGGACGAAGGCATAGGGCTCGATGACTTTGTAGAACACTCGCACATCCAGTTGCACGACGCCCGCATCACCGGTCAACAAATAACCAGAGCCGGCAAGCGCATCGCTGATCGGCGTGGCGAAACTCGCGACTCGATCGGCCTGCAATGCGGCATCCGAGCGCAGCAGACTTTCCACCCGACGTTCGATCACCCGATCCGCTGCCGGCAACAAGATGACCTGCTCGAACGGGCGCGGCCATGCCAACAGCAAACCGGCATTTTGAATGCGATCCAGTGCGCCGAAGTGCAGCACCACGGCACGGTTTTGCGGGTCGATTTGCCGCACATTGGAAAATGCCCACGCCAACGCAGCCAGCACGGTCACGGCGTACAGCGCCAGAAAAGCCAAGCGCCCGGCCTGAATCCACGGGCTGCGTAACTCATGTGTTCCACGTGGAACTTTTAAATTCATGGCTGCAACCCGGACTTGTTATCGAGCGTCGGCGGCCCGTCAACCAATACGCGGAACGGCGCCGCATCGGTACGCAAAATCAGTTTGGTACCCGGCATGACGATAGTGCCCAAGGTGTCGAGAGAGCGCAGCAAATTGTAGAGCTGCGGCGAACCGGCGTAGGCACGGCCGTAAATCTGCGCAGCTTCGACGCGGGATTGGGCTTCGATGTCCGCGGCTTTCACCGTCGCATCGGCTTGCACAATTCGCGCATCACGCTCGGCCGCAGAGCGAATTTGTGCAGCTTCCCGCTTGCCGATGGCCGTGCGTTCAGTGGCGATGGTTTCACGCTCGGCGCGCATGCGATCGACCGTCGCGGTGAGCGTCACCGACGGCAACGTCAGACGTTCGATACCCACTTGCAGCACTCGCACGCCATAGGTGGTGAGCAACTGTTGGTCGATCTGCTGACGCAGCTGCGCTTCGAAATCGGCGATGTGCACCTGGTTGGCGTCGGTGTTCACCAGGTTGGCCAGATCGAAACTGCTGGCGGTGGTTTCCAGCGCCGAGCCGACAAAGGTACGGATCTGCCGCGCGGCTTCGTCCGGCTGGTTCTGTACAGCGCGCATAAAGCGTTGCACGTTGTCCGGATCACCCTGCACCTGCCAGGCCACGTAGGCTTGCACGATGATGCGCAGGCCATCGCGCGTGCCCACATCCTGCAAACCGCTGGAGGTGGTACGCAGCCGCAGATCCACCGGGATCGCCGCCTCGAACGGTGCCGGCCAGCGCCAGCCAAGACCGGGTTCCAGCAACACCCGCGATGGATTGCCGAAGCGAGTGATGACCGTGGCCTCTCCCGAACGCACTTGCACCAGGCTCGCCGCCGCAATGGCAAACGCCACCAGCAGCGCCGCCCATCCCATTCGCCGCCACGGGAAAGGGCCAGCTTCGTGTGGATCACCGTGGTGATGATGGTGATGGCCGTGGTGATGCCCGCCATGGCCATGATCGTGACCAGCGTGGTCATCGTGATCGCGATTGTGTGTAGACGTCGGCTGGCTCAATGGACGGCTCCTGGCTGAACGGTATTACGCGGCGGCGCAGGGTCAGCCGGCAGCGTGAAGGTACGTAGGTCGATGGTCGGCGCATTGCTGTTGCCGCCCAGACGATGATCGAGAATCAGCAGCCTGGCATTGGCCAAACCTTGGGTCAGTTGACTGAGGTATTGCTCCAGCACGAAGGCCTGGCCGGCGCTGGAATAAGCCTTTTGCTCGGCGGCAAATTTCAGGTCGGCGGCCTGAGCAGTCGAGTTGATTTCATGAGCACTGGCCGTGGCTTGATCGTGAGCGATGCTGGCTTGCAGTTGTGCCTGATTGGTCGCCTCCGCCGCGGCACCGCGCTCGCGGGAGATCAGCGCCTGAGCAGCAATCTGCGCCGCTTGCACGCCGTGATAAGCATTGGCTGCCCCCGCTGGCGGGTGGATGGCCTCGACCACCGTGGCGAGAATTTCCACACCGCTATCGAGTTTTTGCAGGTCAGCCTGCACGGCACGGCCGATCTCTTCGGCCAGCCCTACCCTGTCCTCGCCGAGCAAACCATCGAGGGTTCGTGAGGCGAAATCGTGAACCAGAATCCGGCTGGCGGTGCTGCGGATCAACGTTGGCACATCGGCGCTGTTGTACGTTGCTGCCAGGGCCGCCTGATCGCTCAGGCCGATGCGATAGACGAAGCGCACGTCCATGTTGACGATCTGGAAGCTCTGTTTGTCAGCGCGGCTGCTGGCGATGACCTGGGATTTATCGTTCACATGGCTGGCGTCCCACAATCGATTGGCAATCGCCGGTGCCGGGCCTTCGGCTGGTTCGGCCTCGAGCGGTGCCGACATTTCGCCCACGCTGGTGGCCAACTCGTGAACCACGCCGTTCTCGACGCTCAGCACGCGGCCCAACGGCCACGGCAAACCGGCGTGCAAACCGGGACCGAATACCTGAACCGGTTTGCCGAAACGCTCGTAGATACCGCGCCCTTGCAGGGGAATTTCGTGAATGCCGGTGAGCGACCAACCGACGATAGCTACCACTGCCAGCACCGGCAAAAACGCCCGGCGCATGTAGGTGAAGGCCCAAATTTGCCGCAGGTCGATACCGAAGCGGTTGTGCAACTCGTGCTGCAATGCGAGCAAAGGTTGCGGCGGCCAACGCAGCATGTCGGCGACGAAGCTTCGCGCCAGCAAGGCCGGTTCCAGCTGTTCACGACGGGGACTGAACAGCGACAACACGGCCCGCAGCAGCAACTCGATGGCGACCAGCCCCGGCAGCAAGCCGATCAGCACCGCTAGACGCACTGGCCAGACCGATGTTTCGCTGCCGAACAACAAACACAGGGCGCTGAGCACCAGGCAAATAATCGCGACCCGCGTCAGCTGCGCCAACGGTCCTGCTTCGGGCCACTGGGCGACATTTTCCTGCGCCAGTTGCCGCTCCAGCACCAGCAAACCGAAAGCCAGCAGCAACGACAGCGTGGCGCCGACACTGGCCGACAACCCCAGCGCGGCGAGCGGCAAGGTCAGATTCCAGACTTGCTCGATGCTGTACAACGTCAATAACGCCCAACCAGCCAACCATAGCGTCGGCGCACCGATCTGCCCCAGAAAGCGCAACCAACGTTGGCTGATTCGGTCCAGCAACCGCTCGTACCAGCCTTCAGCGGCAACGACTTCCTCAGCGACAACCACCGGCACCGACAATGCTGGATTCATCGCCCGTGCGCGCCACTGCGTTACCCACCAGGCCGATTGCAGGCCGGCGACCAGCACCAGCAAACCGGCGCTCTGATTGACCAACAACACCGGCCAGAGCGACTGCGGTGCAAATAGCCCGACAAAAAACGCCAGTACCAACCCTGCGCCAGCCAAGACCGCCAAACCGATCGCGAATTGCCGCAATCGACGTCCTTGAACGACCGCCTGCTGGAAGCGCGGCAGCCCTGCTATTTGTGCCCCATCGCCATCGAGATCGACTTGCATACCACCCCAACCATCGCTCACATCACAGTTCGTTACGATATAACGAAAGTGGTGAAATATTCGTCGTAAATCGCTCTATCTAAAAGCGCCGGACCTGTCGCCAAGCTGAAGCCTTGACCGAAATGGCTCGAAACGCACATATTACGTTCGTAATTTTTATCCGAGACTACGTTTATCGATCCCGCCCTCTTTCAACAGGAGTACCACCATGAGCACCTATGACGTCGTGATTCTGGGCGCAGGCCCCGGCGGTTATAACGCAGCGATCCGCGCCGGCCAGCTGGGTCTGAAAGCAGCCTGCGTGGAAGGCCGCGCCACTCTTGGCGGGACGTGCCTGAATGTCGGCTGCATGCCGTCCAAGGCGCTGCTGCATGCCTCCGAACTCTACGACGCGGCCATAGGAACGGAATTTGCCAACCTGGGGATTGAGGTCAAACCTGTCCTCAACCTTGCTCAAATGATGAAACAGAAAGATGAAAGCGTTACCGGGCTGACCAAAGGCATCGAGTTTCTGTTTCGCAAAAACAAAGTCGACTGGATCAAGGGCTGGGGCCACATCGACGGGCCGGGCAAAGTCACGGTGACCGACAGCCAGGGAACCAAGACCGAGCTGAGCGCCAAGGACATCATTATCGCCACCGGTTCCGAACCCACTCCCCTGCCCGGCGTGGACATCGATAACAAACGCATTCTCGACTCCACCGGCGCACTGTCGCTGGCCGAAGTGCCAAAGCACTTGGTGGTGATCGGCGCCGGGGTGATCGGTCTGGAGTTGGGCTCGGTATGGCGGCGCCTGGGCGCCCAAGTGACGGTGGTCGAGTTTCTCGACCGGATCTGCCCCGGCGTGGATGGCGAGGCAGGCAAGACCCTTCAGCGTTCATTGAGCAAGCAAGGCATCAATTTCAAGTTGAGTTCGAAAGTTACCCGCGCCACCCCCTCGGCGAGCGGTGTTCAGCTCAGCGTCGAACCGGCAGCAGGTGGTACCGCCGAGTTGCTTGAAGCCGACTACGTGCTGGTGGCTATTGGTCGTCGGCCATACACCCAAGGCCTGGGATTGGAGAATGTCGGGCTCGCCACGGACAAACGCGGCCAGCTCGCCAACAAGGGCCATCGCACCGAAGCCCCTGGCGTCTGGGTGATCGGTGATGTCACGTCTGGGCCGATGCTCGCCCACAAGGCCGAAGACGAAGCCATGGCCTGCATCGAGCAAATCGTCGGCAAGGCTGGCGAGGTCAATTACGACCTGATCCCCAACGTGATCTACACCAAACCGGAGCTGGCCAGCGTCGGCAAGACCGAAGAACAGCTGAAAGCCGAAGGTCGCGCCTATAAGGTCGGAAAATTCCCCTTCACCGCCAACAGCCGGGCGAAGATCAACCACGAAACCGAAGGCTTCGCCAAAGTACTGGCCGATGAGCGCACCGACGAAGTCCTCGGCGTACACCTTGTGGGCCCGAGCGTCAGTGAAATGATTGGCGAATATTGCGTGGCCATGGAGTTCAGCGCCTCGGCCGAAGACATCGCCCTGACTTGTCACCCACACCCGACCCGCTCCGAGGCATTGCGTCAGGCGGCAATGGATGTGGAGGGGATGGCGACGCAGATGTAAGCCTGGAGGTTGATGGAGACTAACTACCGCCATCGCGAGCAGGCTCGCTCCCACATTTGATCTGTGGCGTTCACAAAACCAATGTGCGAGCCTGCTCGCGATGCAGTCGACGCGATCTAAAGCGGTAAATGCCCCAACGGCAACGCCCCCGGGGTCTTCACCGTGTGAATCGCAAAGTTGCTGCGAATGTCGCTCACACCCGGCAATTTCAGCAGTCGCCCGGTGAGAAAACGGTCATAGGCGCGTAAATCCGGCACCACCACTTGCAGCAGAAAATCCGATTCCCCTGACACCAGAAACGCCGAAATCACCTCGGGCAATGCCGTCACGGCCAGGCGAAACGCTTCGGCCTGTTCATCGTTGTGCCGTTCGACTTTGACCCCGACAAACACCGTCAGCCCAAGGCCCACTTCATCTCGATCCAGATTGGCCTGATAGCCGCGAATCACGCCCGCCTCTTCCAGCATCCGTACCCGACGCAAACAAGGCGAGGCAGACAAACCGATTTCGTCAGCCAATTGCACGTTGCTCAGGCGACCGTCCCGTTGCAGCGCCGCGAGAATCTTGCGGTCGTAGGCGTCCAGTTTCATGGTTTGGCAGATCCCGATGGTTCGATCATCACAAAATGGCAGGTTATGCCAAATATGGAAGCTTTAGAAGCTGACTACGCAACCACCTGCCCTGCTCTTCAGCCATAGACTGACCTCACCAAATCGACAACGAATGGGGTGCAACATGGCAGGACTCTGGCTGTTTTTCATGGCTCTGGCGGTGGTGTACTTGTTGCCCGGCCCGGACATGATTCTGCTGTTGCAGACCGGCGCGCGTCATGGCAAAGGCGCGGCGCTGGCCACGGCGTTGGGGCTGGGCATAGCGCGTGGTTGTCACGTGGCCTTGGCGGCGTTGGGTTTGGCGGCGCTGTTCAAGACGGCACCCTGGACCTTCGACGTGGTACGCCTGATCGGGGCTGCGTACCTGCTGTGGATCGGCATTCAGTGCCTGCGCACCACGATGCTGCCGAGCTTGAACAGTGCAGGTTCCACGACTGAAAAATCGCATTGGCGCGAGGCGATCCAACGCGGTTTGCTGACCAACCTGCTCAACCCCAAGGCGCTGCTGTTCTGCTCGGTGCTGTTGCCGCAGTTCATTGAGCCGCACGCCGGGCCGGTGCTCGCGCAATTTGCGACGCTGGGCGTAATGCTGGTCGGTGTGGGGTTGTTGTTCGACAGCGCCTACGCGCTGGCCGGCGCCGCTCTGGGCCGCTGGCTGCAACGCAGTCCATCGGCCCAACGGGTACAGCAGTGGTTGTTCGGCAGCCTGCTGATCGGCTTCGCGGTGCGGCTGACCTTTGTGCAGCAGGGGTGATTACTGCCGCACCTTGCGCTGGCGTCGATTGATCAGCACCAGAGCTACCGCTGTAAACACCACCACACCGCCCATTTGCAGCCATTTTTTATAAGGTCGCAATACCGAGCGGACCGGACTCAATGCCTGGCTTACGTAACGTTTGTCCGCATTCTGGAAGTCTGGATAAGGACAATGGTGGCCGAAGTTCACCGCCCAATCCACGTACGGGCCTTCTTTTACATAGCGTTGATAGAAGGCGCTTGCTTCTTCCGGACTAGTGTTCCAACCCGCCGCCTCACATAGCACCGCTGCAAATGCGTGGCTAGTGTGGGGCAAGTTGTCAGCCGCCCGACGGGCTAAAGCTGTGGCGACATAACGATAGTGGTAGCGCTGATCGGGCTTGGCGACGCTGGATTGCTGGCGTTCGACTTCACCTTCAGCCACTAGAGGACCAACCTTGAGCTCGCTGCTCTCGAGGCTGTAATTGCCGCCGAAAGTCGCGTAATCCGGGGACATCTCATAGCCCAACAACTCCATCCCATCGTAGCGGGCCAGTGTCGCGGCATGGTAGTAAGCAAATGCCCGTTTGGTCGGCCACCACTTTGATTCGGCGTCGTTGCGCAGCTCCCCATACCACTTGGCTTTGGCCTGCAAGACAGCATTATCGAAATACCCTGATGCTTCGTCATAACGCCCTTCACGCAACAAGCGCCGCCCGAGCAAATTGCGCAGGTTCGCAGCCACCGGCAACGGCACATAATTATCGCGATCCTGCTGACTGAGCGGCGGCGGTGCGGGCACTTGAGTGTCGACGTACTGCTTGAGTTCATCAAGGGTCAGCACCCGCTCGGCAACGGTGGCCGCGTCGTACCAGTAAATGTTCTGGCTGCGATAGAGCTGATCAAAGGCTTGCAGATAATCCCCGCGTTGCAGGGCCAGAATCGCGCTTTCGCCGTCAACCCGGCACTTGGGCTGCACCGTTTCGTAATCCCAGTCCGGGGTCCGTCGTTCACCCCAAGACTCGTTCTGCGGGAAGGCCTGAGCTGCCTTGGCATAGGCCGCCGCGGCAGCGATTTTGTCGCCATCACGCAACGCCAGTTTCGCCCGCAGCCACCACGCTAGGCCGCCGTCACCGGCGTGTTCGAGGAAAGCTTTGGCACTGGTGTAATCGCCCTGTTGATAATTCATTGCCGCCAAGCGATCCGCATTATCCAAGCTACCGCGAGTGCTGTTTTGCAGCAGCTTGATCAATTTCTGTTCGTTCGGTGGTTGATCACCGAATGACCAGCCCAGTCGACTGATCAACGACGCCGTCACCAGTTGCTGCACCGCTTTGCTCTTGAGCAACACGGCCAGTTGATCGTCGGGCATTGTCATCAGATCGGCCATCAACAGCTTCAGCGAGGTGTAGCCCACCGCCGAACCGTGGAGGTTCTGCGTCGCATAAAGTTCGATGGCGCTGTCCCAATCACCAGCGGTGCGGGCCACTCGCGCTTCTTCGCCGAGGCTGGCGACCCCCAACTCCAACGGGTCGCTGAAGCCGTCGATGCTCAATTGACGAGTCTGCTCGAAGGCCTTTCGAGATTGAGCCAACAGGTCGGGCCCCGCGCCTGCCTCTGAACTCATGGCAAACAGTGTCCGCCCCAACGAGTAAGCCGCCCAGGTACTGCGCAACGCGCGTTGATCCGCCGGCAGCGCCAGCACTTTCTGAAAATATTCAGCGGCCAAACCATGGTCACCCGCGTTGAACGCCACCGCGCCCGCCAGATAGAACATGTGTTCGGCCGGCAGGCTCGCGCCTTGCTCTTCAACCTGACGGGCATCGGTCAGATTGCGCAGCTGTTGCACCAGCGCTTGCTGCTCAGGCGTCAGACCGGCCTGTTCGGCGGTGTTGCGCTGACCCGCGTAATCCGGCGCATCGCCGTAACCGTCCCCCGGAATGTTGGTGGCAGCGGTGACATTTTTCAGTCCCGCGATGGCATGCCCGAGGCGGTTGATCTCAACGTTGAAGTTGCCTTCAGGCAGTTCCGCCAGCGACTGGCCACGGTTGTCCAACAGGCGCATGGGGAAGTCTGGCCCGCAGGCAAGCGCCGAACCCAACGGCAGGCTGAGGCTCAGGCAAAGCACATGGCGGGGCCAGTTACGGGTGAACATTCGAACCTCCTTGATCAATAGTTGCGCAGCGTGCCCAACCGATGGCGCGCTGCCCGCCGGCCGGGATTCGACCCTCGCGCAGGCGGGTGAAGGTAAGCAGATCCGGGCGCTGTTGCAATGCATAACCGGCCAATGCATCGGCGCCATCGCAGCCCTGCACCGCCAGTGTCAGGCGTTCGGGCCAGGCGCTGTCGAGGTTGCCTTGGTTGCTGACGCTGATGTCGTAGAGGCCGTCCTGCGCCGAGAGCTTCAGCCCCACGCGGCTGTCGAGCATATCGCCACGCGCCACAGCGATTAGCGTCGTCAGGCTCCAGGCCCTGCGATCATTGGCCAGCGGCAGGCGAAACCAGATCAGTCCGGCCAAATGAGCCGGTGGATCGGCGCGCAACTCGGTGCCGAGTTTGCTCAGTTGCAGCGGATCCGCCAGTAACTCCCGGCGTTTGCCGCCCCGCTCGATGGGCACTTCGCTTTCCACGACCGGCGCGCCACTGGCCCCTGGCAACAACGCCACGCCATAAGCCGGCAGCGCCAGATAAAATGGTTTCGAGGTGATACGGCTCCAGGCCTTGGCCCATTGTCTAGCCTGATCCGGCTCGAACAGCCCACGCCGTGGATCGCTCACCGCGTGCACCTGCAAGACGCTGCTATCGACGGTCGCCAGCAGCACCGGCAATTCGGGGCTGTCGAGCCAGGCCGGCAACGCGGTGATGCTCAGTGGCAAGGAAGCGGGCAGAACGGCGCGCAAATGCGTGAGGAATTCGCGATAGGCCGGTAGCCGAACGTTACCCGCATCGTGGTCGATTTCCACGCCGGAGAGGATCACCCCCTGCCCTTGCCAATCGCTGAGCACCTGCTGGATGCGCGCCGTGACCTCGTCCTGATCCAGCCCCTTGAGCTGGCCGTCCAGACGAATAACCGCTATCAGCGGTCGACCATCACGCTTGAGCAGCGCCGGATCGATCCGCGCCCGGCTCCAGCCGGCCTGCGGAAACGCCTGCAAGGCCAGTACACGCAAGGTCGAGAAATCGGCACGGCTGTCGCGCAGCGCGGCGTCATGGGCCGGCGTCCATTGCCGTTGCCAGACATAGAGTTGCTGATCGAGCGGCGGCGCGTCCTGTTGCTCGCAACCGTTGAGCAACACCGCTGCCAGCAAAACGATCAAGCGTGTGAAAAAAGCCATGAAAAACCTTATCCCTGAAATACAAAAAGGGCCGCTCAAGGCCCTTTGTCGCTCTGCTCGTTACCCTACTCAGCCATTGGCTTGCGGGCAATGATCACTGAATTTTCGGTACCAGGAGCTACTGGAATAGAAATCCCTGTCCTACGCCTAAACCTGCGGGACCGGACTTTTGTGGCGAGCGAGCTTGCTCGCGCTGGGCTGCGTAGCGGCCCCAAGATTCTGGCAATCTATTGCAGAATTTGTGAGTGCTGCGCACTCAAGCGCGAGCAAGCTCCCTCGCCACAAAAGCCATTCCCACATTGGGTCAACTATGTGGCGCAGGTTTTGGTATGGCCACGTTATCCAGCATCCGGTTCACCGCCAGTTCAGCCAGCATGACGATCTGTTGAATCGCCATCGCCGTGTGCCGATGCGGCCCTTTGAACATGGTGAAACTCCATTCGGGGACTGGAGTTCGCCAACACTGCGACCAAGCAGAAGGGTGGCGAACCGTACGCGGGTTGGTCGACCAGGGAATGGAACCCGGCAGAGCCTAAGCCCTCCCACGCACAGCTCGCCATGAAGCAAGCACAAAAGTGCGCCAACCAAACCCGATCACTGAATTTGCAGCAACCCCCAAAGCCTATCCACCCCATTTCCGACCGACAACCGTCAAAACTTGTCGGAAACATTCCCAAAAATCACTCGGTCTGTAGGACGACAACGATCAAAAGTGGGAGCGAGCCTGCTCGCGATGGCGGCGTGTCAGGCGACCTCAATGTTGAATGTGAGAAAGCCTTCACGGGCAAGCCTCGCTCCTACAGTGGATTTTCTGTGTTTCCCACACGGGTTACAGGTCCGGCTTGGGCTTGCAGGCGCGCATTCGCCTGGGCCCAGGTGCCGGTCAGCAAACTTTTGGGTGACACACCGTCAAAGCGCCAACGCAAGGCCAGCGCCGCGGGCCGCCGCACCACGCGCTCCACCTCGAATGTCCACAGCCGCTCGGCCCCTTGAAAGGCTTCGACCTGGGGACCTTCGAGGATGACTTGCGTGCGACCGGTGAGCTGCAGCAGGTCGCCCGAATCGAAATCGATGAACAGCAAACCGGCTCGAGGATTGATCAGCAGGTTGCCCAGGGTGTTGAAGAACAGGTTGCCAGCGAAGTCCGGGATGGTCAGGCGATTGCCTTCTACCTGGACGAAACCGGCCTGGCCACCCCGGTGAGAAACGTCCACCGAGCGTTGGCCATCGACGTCCACATAACTGGCGACAAAGAAGGTATCGGCGCCGGCGATCATGGCTTTTGCCGCGTCATCCAGCCCATTGAGGTGCTGCGCAATACGCGTCGCCGGATCCGCCAATGGCACCGAGCGAAACTGGCGCAATTGAATGTACTGCGGGCAATTGCCGAAAGATTGCTCCACCTTCACCTCGAAGCTGCTCGCCGTCACAGCGCCAACTCGACCATTGAGACGGTTGCGACGGCGGGTGTGCAGCTCGATACCGAGCAGACCGATCGCCGCTCCCTCTTGCAATTGCGCTGGGTCGTCACTACCAGGCAGGCTGCCGAACTGCAGCAGCGTAGGCTCTGGAGAATGGGCAAAACCCGGCGCCCCTTCAAGAATACTTGCCCAAGGGTTGCCGTCAGCATCCACCGCGCCGTACAGCATGAACGGCAGTTGCTGATAGAAGGTGCGGTGCTGATCCGGCATCTCGCTGCGAATCACCCTACGACCTAACTCCTCCATTCGCTCGGCGACACCCACGTGAGCCTGCAACCGTGTCTCGCCTGCGTGCCAAGGTGAACGTTCCATAACGACTTCTCCCCTGCGCTCATCGCGCAACAAGAACAGCCCGACTGAGGCGGGCCGTGAGCATCAGGCAGTTTTTTTGCAAACCGGCGACGGTGCGTGGCATGCCGACAAACCCTGGCAAGGCTTCAATCCGCGCCAGCCAGGCGCGGATATTGGCGTAGTCGTCCAGCGACACATTGCCTTCCGGTGCATGGGCGATGTAGCTGTACGCGGCGATGTCAGCGATGGTCGGCTCGCTACCGACCAGATAGGGCGTTGCGCCCAGTTCCTGATCGATCACTTTGAGCCAGGTGTGGGCATAAGCGATCACCTCTTGCGCGTTGTAAGGCGCACCAAACACAGTGATCAGCCTTGCCCTGCCAGGGCCAAAGGCAATCGGCCCGGCGGCGACCGACAACCAGCGCTGAACCTTGGCCGCACCGACCGGGTCGGTTGGCAGCCAGCGACCGTTGCCGTATTTCAGCGCAAGGTAGACCAGGATCGCGTTGGAATCGGCCAGCACCACGCCTTGATCATCAATCACCGGCACCTGCCCAAACGGGTTGAGCGCCAGAAAATCCGCTTGCTTGTGCGCGCCTTTGGCCAAATCGACGAAGATCAGCTCGGTCGGCAGTTGCAGCAGCGACAGCATCAGCTCCACACGGTGAGCGTGGCCAGAGCGGGGGAAGTTGTAGAGTTTGATGGCTTGCATAGTCGACTCCGCTGGGTGGTGGCGCCGTCCAGGAAAGATCAGCGCCGATAGGGGGCTATCTTCCATCCGCAACCAAAACAACAGAATAACCAGCAAACGCAATCCATTATTTCAGCTCGTGCAATAACCCTTCAGCTAAGCAGGGCTGGGTGTTCGCGCAGGACGTTCACCGCGAAGTCCACGAAACTACGGACCCGCACCGGGGCCTTGCGCCCACCCTGGTAGACCACGTGAATGGGCAATGGCGGCAGTTCGAAGTCAGCCAGAACAATTTCCAGCTCACCGGCCGCGACTTTGCTCGCCACTTGATACGACAGCACTCGGGTCAGGCCCAGCCCCATGGCGGCGGCAGTGATAGCCGCCTGATTGGCGGTGACCACCAGACGCGGTTCCGGACGAACGCTGATCGGTTCTCCCCCGTCAAGAAACGGCCAGCTTCTGTGCTGACCGATGGACGAGGTGGCGATGATCGGGGCTGTGCTCAAATCTGCAGGATGGCGGGGCCGACCATGGTCAGTCAGGAATCCTGGGGACGCGCAGATCACCCGCCGCACTTCGCCCACGCGAATTGCATGTTGATTGCTGTCAGGCAACTCACCGATGCGCACAGCCACATCGATGCCCTCCTCGACCATGCTCACCACCCGGTCGACCAGTAGAGCGTTGATGCTGACTTCAGGAAATTGAGACAAGTAACCGACCATGACCGGCGTAACGAACAAATCACCGAACAACACCGGCGCCGTGATCGTCAGTTGCCCACGGGGTTGGGCGTGGCTCCCGGCCGCCGAATCCTCCGCTTCCTGCACCTCGGTGAGAATTCTCCGACAGTCCTCCAGATAACGCTGACCCGCCTCGCTCAAATGCACGCTGCGGGTGGTACGTGTCAGCAATTGGGTGCCAATGCGCTTCTCCAGTGCTGCCACGGCGCGGGTGACACTGGCCGCCGACATCCCCAAACGCCGCGCCGCCGCCGAGAAGCCTTGTTCCTGGGCGACGGTGGCGAAGACTTGCATTTCCTGGAAGCGGTCCATGGATTAACTCCTGAGCACTGAAAAACGCGAGGCCGACAGTTCCCGATTGGACCTGGATATCGCTGGAAGAGGATGAGCCATGCAGTTTTACTGGCATTCTGATTATTGTGACGTATAACCCTGAACGTTCACGCTTTCAATTGCTGAGACCGTATCCAGATGCCCTCCATCTACCAACTTAAACCCGCCTTCCAGAATTTGTTGCGACCGCTGGTTCAGCGATTGTTCGATAACGGCACCACCGCCAATCAAATCACCGTGCTGGCCGGCGTCATTTCGGTCGTGACGGGCGTCGCGATTGCCTGTTTCGCCAATCACCTGTGGGTTTTTCTGCTGATTCCCGTATGGATGATTCTGCGGATGGCGCTGAACGCCATCGACGGCATGCTGGCCCGGGAATTCGGCCAGCAGTCGCGCCTCGGCGCCTACCTGAATGAACTGTGCGATATCGTTGCCGACAGCGCGCTGATCCTGCCTTTTGCCCTGATTCCCGACGTGAGTGTGTTGATTGTGCTGTTGGTCACGCTGCTGGCATTGTTCAGCGAGTACAGTGGCGTCCTCGGGCCAATGATAGGCGCGTCGCGGCGTTATGACGGCCCGATGGGCAAGAGCGATCGCGCGTTTGTACTGGGCGTCTTGGCCACCGGCATTGCCATCGGCTGGATCAACGCGTTGTGGATTAACGTTGTGTTTGCGGTGGTCGCCGTCCTGCTGGCTTACACCTTGGTCAACCGGGTCCGTCTGGGCCTGAAAGAAGTGCAGGAAAACGCTCCCTCGGCATAAGGCCCTCAGCGTAAGGCTCCCCAAGCATAAGGAAAGTGCAATGCGTGAAACTCAGAATCAGACCTTCACTACCCACGACGGCGTTGAACTGTTCTACCGCCATTGGCCGGCCACGGCGGGTAATTCGGGCGAACCGCGCAAGGCAGTGCTGCTGTTTCATCGCGGCCATGAACACTCGGGGCGCATCGCCCATCTGGTGGATGAACTGGACCTGCCAGCGTTCGACTTCTTTGCCTGGGACGCCCGCGGCCATGGTCAGTCGCCGGGCGCTCGCGGCGACAGCCCGAGTTTCGCCACCAGCGTGCGGGACGTGCAGACCTTTTGCGATCACCTGAACGCGACCCATCAGATCGACGAAGAGAACATGGCCGTGATCGCCCAGAGCGTCGGCGCGGTGATTGCCTCGACCTGGGTCCACGACTATGCACCGCGCATCCGTTCGTTGGTGCTCGCGTCGCCCGCATTCAAGGTCAAGCTCTACGTCCCTTTCGCCCGTCCGGGCCTGGCACTGATGCGCAAGTTTCGCGGCAACTTTTTCGTCAACAGCTACGTAAAGGCCAAGTTCCTCAGTCACGACCCGGAGCGCGTCGCCTCCTACGACAGCGATCCGCTGATCACCAAGGCGATTTCGGTGAATGTGCTGCTCGGCTTGTATGAAGCCGCTGACCGTGTGGTGGCCGATGCGCAGGCGATTCAAGTGCCGACCCAGCTGCTGATTTCCGGCTCGGATTTTGTGGTCCATCGCAAACCCCAGGAGCAGTTTTTCGAACGCCTGGGCAGCCTGAAAAAGGAAAAACACATCCTCCCGGGCTTCTTCCACGACACGCTTGGGGAACGTGATCGCGCCGTGGCCGTAGCCAGTGCCAAACGCTTTATCCTGCAAAACTTTGAATACCCGCTGGACCGGGCCTCGCTGCTCGATGCCGACAAGATCGGCCTGACCTGCGCCGAATCCGAATCCCTCGCCGCTCCGCTGCCGCACAACTCGTTGCGTGACCTGTACTGGCGCATGACCCGCGCCAGCATGCGCTTGGGCAGCCGACTGTCAGATGGAGTGAAACTGGGCTTCGACACCGGTTTCGACTCCGGCAGCACCCTGGACTACGTGTACCGCAACCAGCCCACCGGCAAGGGTGGGCTTGGGCGGATGATTGATCAGAACTACCTGAATTCCATCGGCTGGCGCGGCATTCGCCAGCGCAAACTCAACGTCGAAGAGTTGCTGCGCCTGACCATGGCCAAGCTGCGCGAAGAAGGCCGACCGGTGCGTATCGTCGACATCGCCGCCGGTCACGGCCGCTACATTCTTGAAGCCTTGCAAGGCGTCAGCCCGCTACCAGAATCGATACTGTTGCGCGATTACAGCGACATCAATGTACGTGACGGTGGTGCGCTGATTCGCGATAAGGGCCTTGGAGACATCGCGCAGTTCGTGAAAGGCGACGCGTTCGACCGCGCCGACCTGGCGGCACTGGACCCAAAGCCGACACTGGCGGTGGTGTCCGGGTTGTATGAACTGTTTGCCGACAATGCACTGGTCGGCGGCTCTCTGGCAGGCCTGGCCGAGGCCGTTGAGCCCGGTGGCTATCTGGTCTACACCGGTCAGCCCTGGCACCCGCAGCTGGAATTGATCGCCCGCGCCCTCACCAGCCACCGCCAAGGCCAGGCGTGGGTGATGCGTCGGCGCAGCCAGGCGGAAATGGATCAACTGGTGGAAGCGGCGGGTTTTCGTAAAATCACCCAGCGAGTGGATGAATGGGGGATCTTCACCGTGTCCCTCGCGCAACGGGTGCAATGATGGGGGCTGCCCCGAGAGAGCCGGGTTTGCTCAAACCCGCCGTGCTCTGGTTGCTGGTGCTGGCACCGCTGTTTTTCGCCAGCTACGGCTTTGCCACATGGGTCACGGCCCAGCGCAGCGATGTCGCCACCTTCGTTTTCGATTGGGAAAGCGCCATGCCCTTCTGGGCCTGGACCATCGTCCCCTACTGGACGATTGATCTGCTGTACGGTTTTTCGCTGCTGCTGCCCGATAGTCGCCATGAGCTCAAGCGCCACGCCTTGCGTCTGCTGAGTGCTCAAGTGATCTCAGTCAGTTGTTTCCTGTTATGGCCGCTGCGCTTCACCTTCGAACGGCCTGAACTGGATGGAGTGTTCGGCTGGCTGTTCGCGGTGCTGGCCGGGTTCGACAAGCCGTTCAATCAGGCACCATCGCTGCACATCGCCCTGCTGGTGATTTTGTGGGTGATGTACCAACGGCACTCTCAAGGGCTGTGGCGCTGGCTGGTGCACGGTTGGTTCGCATTGATCGGGATTTCGGTGCTGACCACTTATCAACATCACTTTATCGACTTACCCACAGGCGCCCTCGCCGGCTGGCTGTGCGTGTGGTTGTGGCCACTGGATCGGCCCAGCCCCTTGAGTAGCCTGCGGTTGGCCAAGGACCCGAAACGCTGGCGCCTGGCCCTGCGTTATGGCGTCGGCGCGGCGATATTCGCCCTTCCAGCCTTTGGCCTGAGCGGCGGATGGCTGTGGCTGATCTGGCCCGCCGTGGCATTGCTGTTGGTGGCGCTCAACTACACGCTGCTGGACGCCGCCGGGTTTCAGAAACGCGCTGACGGCCGCCTTAGCCCGGCCGCCCGTTGGTTATTTGCGCCTTACGTGGCAGCGGCGTGGATCAACTCACGGCTTTGGACCCGCAAACATCCACAGCCCAATGAGGTTGTGGATAACGTTTGGCTCGGCAGGCTTCCCGACGCTGATCAGTTGGCGCCGTTCAAAGCTGTGGTTGATCTATGCGCTGAGCTGCCGCTCAACCCGAGAGGCCGCGCCTATCAAAACGTTCCGATACTCGACCTGACCACACCCAGCGCTGAGCAATGCCTCGCCGCCGCTCAGGCCATTGAACATCTGCGCCAGCAAGGTCCCTTGCTGGTCTGCTGCGCTTTGGGTTATTCACGCAGCGCCACCGCTATCGCGGCCTGGTTGCTGCACAGTGGTCGAGCGGCCACTGTCGATGCCGCCGTGGCGATGATCCAGGCCGCACGCCCGCAAGTGGTGCTGCATCCAGCCCATCGCCAAGCCCTGGAGAACGCCTATGCCGGTTGATATGGAACTGCACGTGGTCGCCAGCCTGCTGCGCCGGGGCCGCACCCTCGACCAGTTATCCACAGGGCTGACCTTGCTGGGTGTGTTGTTTGGCCTGCTGCAACTGCTGCTGATCACCCCGACTGCGCCGTTCTTGATCCTCAGCGCCTGGCTGATCATCCTCGGGCTATGGCAAAAATACTGGGCGCTGCGGGTAGCCTTCGACGCTGACCTGTTTACCCTGATAGCCCGCGACGCTGACGCTTTGTCAGACCGCACTCAAGCCCTCGACCAGGCCCTGCAAAACCTCGGCCTGCAACCGGCCAACCGTGCTGGCCGGCCCTGGACCGAACGTCAGCGCGGGGGGCTTAAACTGCTGCGCAAACAGGCTGTCCTGCTGGCCGCCCAAGTGCTGCCACCCTTGGCTGTCATTCTGGCCAGCCCTTGGCTGCCCTTCGCTGGATAAGGAAATCGTTCATGTTCGAACCTGTGGTCGCCACCCTCATCACCTCCATGGCCCGAACCGTTACTGGCGCCCGCAGCCTGTGGATGGGTTGCGCGCCGGAACCCGTGCAGCGCATTTATTTTGCCAACCACAGCAGCCACGGCGATTTCGTGCTGCTCTGGGCCTCGCTCCCTTCCACCCTGCGCAAACTTACGCGACCGGTGGCCGGCAGCGACTACTGGAACAAGAGCGCCTTACGCCGTTACATCATCAGCCGGGTGTTCAACGGCGTGCTGATCGATCGCGAGCGCAAGGACCCTGTGGATAACCCGTTGCAGCCCATGCTCGACGCCCTGGAGAACGGTGATTCGTTGATCATCTTTCCTGAAGGCACGCGCAATCTGGAAGAGGGTTTGCTGCCATTCAAAAGCGGCCTGTATCACTTGGCAAAACGTTACCCACAGGCCCAAGTGATTCCAGTGTGGATCGCCAACCTCAACCGGGTCATGCCCAAGGGTCGAGTGCTGCCACTGCCGCTGTTGTGTACCACCAGTTTCGGCGCGCCCCTGCAACTGACCGAAGGCGAGAGCAAAGAGCAGTTCCTTTCACGCAGCCGCGACGCACTGCTGGCCCTCGCCCCGGAGCATTCCTGACATGGATAGACAAACCCTGATGCTGTTCGGCGGGATCGGCATGATCCTGGTGCTGGCTTCACTGATTGGCCTGATCCTCAAACTGCGCACCCGGGGCACGCCCAATGCAGTCATCGAGAACCTCAACGCCCGCATCAACGCCTGGTGGGTGATGGTGGTGGTGATCGGCATCGCTTTTTGGCTGGGCACCGGCGCGGTGATCCTGCTGTTTTACGCGGTATCGTTCTATGCGCTACGCGAATTCCTCACCCTCATGCCCACCCGACGCAGCGACTACCCGGCGCTGGTGGCAGCGTTTTACCTGGCATTGCCGCTGCAATATCTGCTGATCTATTCCGATTGGTACGGACTGTTCTCGATCTTTATTCCGGTGTACGTGTTTTTGCTGCTGCCGATTCTTGCGTCTCTCGGCGGCGACAGCACGCACTTCCTCGAGCGGGCGTCGAAAGTGCAATGGGGCTTGATGATCGCGGTGTTCTGCGTGTCGTTCGTGCCCGCCCTGCTGACACTGGACATCGTCGGTTATGAAGGCCGCAACCTGCTGCTGATCGCGTATCTGGTGATTGTGGTACAGCTGTCGGACGTGCTGCAGTACGTTTGCGGCAAGTTGTTCGGCAAACACAAAATCGCGCCCACTCTGTCGCCGTCGAAAACCGTTGAAGGCTTTGTCGGCGGCGTTCTGTTGTCCTCGCTGATTGGCGCAGCCTTGTGGTGGACCACACCATTCAATCCGTGGCAGTCGTTCTTGATTGCGCTGCTGATCAACCTGCTGGGGTTTGCCGGAGGCATCGTGATGTCGGCGATCAAGCGGGATCGCGGCGTGAAGGATTGGGGGCACATGATCGAAGGCCACGGCGGAATGCTGGATCGACTGGATTCAGTGTGTTTCGCGGCCCCGATCTTCTTTCATCTTGTGCGGTATTGGTGGACTTGAAATAGCTGGCCCTCAAAAAAAGACCGCAGCCAAACAGACTGTGTGAAAACCTAG
>NZ_AKJB01000021.1:0-65920 GCF_000282555.1 Pseudomonas sp. GM102
TTTTGTTTTGTCCGCAGGAAAATCTCGCTTGTAGGGTTTCTATGCAACAGCCCGGGGCATGGATATCATGCGGGCCTCATTGTGAGGCGAGACTTGCATGCTGACGTTGTTAAAGCTTCTTAAGGATGGTCGATTCCATTCAGGCCAAGCCCTGGGTGCTGCCTTGGGCGTCAGTCGTAGCGCTGTATGGAAGCAACTTCAGCACCTGGAGGCTGAGCTCGGTTTATCCATTCATAAAGTGCGCGGTCGCGGCTATCAACTGGCTGCGCCGTTGACACTGCTTGACCCTGCGGAAATAAGCGCGCAGGCGCCTTCTTGTGAGTGGCCCATTCTAGTCTTCGACTCAATTGACTCCACCAATGCTGAAGCCTTGCGCGCTATCGAGCGTGGCCAGCCTGCGCCATTCTTGGTGCTCGCTGAGCGGCAAACGGCTGGTCGTGGACGACGAGGGCGCAAATGGGTCAGCCCGTTCGCGGAAAACATCTATTACAGTCTGGTGCTGCGTATTGATGGTGGAATGCGACAGTTGGAAGGCTTGAGTCTCGTCGTCGGGCTTGCCGTAATGCAGGCCTTGCGAGAGCTTGGTGTCTCGGGTGTGGGGTTGAAGTGGCCGAATGATGTTCTGGTGGGTCAGCAAAAGATTGCTGGAATACTGCTCGAGTTGGTGGGGGATCCTGCTGATGTGTGTCACGTGGTGATCGGTGTCGGAATAAATGTGAACATGCAGATGACCGATGAGGTTGATCAGCAATGGACGTCCATGCGCCTCGAGTCGGGTAAGGCAGTTGATCGCAATCATCTGGTTGCGGAGTTGGGGTTGATGCTCCAGGCCTATTTAAATCGCCACCAGGCCGGCGGATTTCCGGCTATCCAGGCAGAGTGGGAGCAAAATCATCTATGGCAGGGGCGGGCGGTATCGTTGATTGCCGGTGTGAGTCAGATAGATGGGGAGGTGCTGGGTATCGATAGTCAGGGTGCCTTGCGCTTGAAGGTGAATGGTGTGGAGAAGGTCTTTAGTGGTGGCGAGCTCAGCCTGAGGTTGCGTGATGATTCTTGAGCTCGATTGTGGAAACAGTTTCATCAAATGGCGTGTACTCGGCGAGGATGTACGGCGGGTGATTGGCGAGGGGGTCGTTGATACAGATCTCGCATTGCTGGAGAGCTTGAGGGGGCTTAAGGGGCTCGCTCTCATGCATTGTCGTTTGGTCAGTGTCAGAACCGCCGAAGAAACCAGTGCACTGATTTCTCTGTTGATCGAGGCTTTCGGCGTTTCCGTCGTGTGCGCGGCACCGGCTCGCGAGATGTCCGGGGTTCGAAATGGCTATGAGGAGTTCGAGCGGTTAGGGCTTGATCGCTGGCTTGCAATGCTCGGAGGATTTCATCTGGCTTCGGGTGCTTGTCTGGTACTCGACTTTGGTACGGCTGTTACGGCTGACTTTATTGCAGGGGATGGTGAGCATCTCGGAGGATTTATCTGTCCGGGGATGCCTTTGATGCGCAACCAGCTGCGTACCCATACCCGTAGAATTCGCTATGGGGATCTTGCTGCTGAGCGCGCTTTGGAGAGTCTTGTTCCTGGGCGCACAACCGTCGAGGCGGTCGAACGAGGTTGTTTGCTAATGTTGAGAGGGTTTGTCCTGACTCAACTAGAGCTGGCGCGCAGCTATTGGGGAGAGGATTTCGCAGTCTTCCTGACTGGAGGGGATGCTGATCTGATCTCCGAGATTGTGCCTGAGGCCAGGGTGGTTCCAGACCTGGTATTTGTAGGTTTGGCGATGGCGTGTCCCTTGTCCTGAGGTTTTTATGCGTTGGTTGTTCCTGCTGTTGCTTGTTCTCAATGTGTTCTATTACGTCTGGCACCAACAGGAGGCTCCGCTTCGCGCGAAAGATGTAACCCCTCTGAGTTTGTATCGCGGCTCGCAGCAGGATATTCGTTTGCTGAGCGAGGCAGCTGATACGGCTCGAGACAAAGGAAAATCTACGCAGGCGGATAGCGGTTGTCTCTATCTGGGAGGTTCTGCTCGGCAGGACGTCGCCCGGGTAATCGAGCGTCGATTGAGTGACATGGATATAAAATTTCAGTCCCTGCCGAAGGATCTCCCCGAATATGCTGGTTACTGGGTGCGCATAGCCCCGGAAAGCCGGCGTTTGCTGGGTGACTCGCAGTTGCAAAACCTTTCTAAAGAATTCAATGAGTTAAAACATAAAATAATGCCGTGCGAGGGGGTTGCACCCGTCGAATAGTTTGCATAGAATGGCGCCCGCTTCGCAGTGAAGACCTTTGGCGGTCAGCAGTGTGAAGCGAGGTCAACGCAGCTAACCTCAGGTTTTTAATGAGAAAATGCTTGACAGAAGGCTGGCATGATATAGAATGCCGGCTCGCTTAGGAGGGGTTCCCGAGCGGCCAAAGGGATCAGACTGTAAATCTGACGTCTACGACTTCGAAGGTTCGAATCCTTCCCCCTCCACCATTTTTAGCGAGAGCTGCAAGCTCCGCGGGTATAGTTTAGTGGTAGAACCTCAGCCTTCCAAGCTGATGATGCGGGTTCGATTCCCGCTACCCGCTCCAAGTTTGCAGGTCCTGCAAAGTGTTACGCTCTTGTAGCTCAGTTGGTAGAGCACACCCTTGGTAAGGGTGAGGTCAGCGGTTCAAATCCGCTCAAGAGCTCCATATAACAAGGCAGATATGAAAATATCTGCCTTTGTTTTAATGGCTGATAGTACTTGCTTAATTCTTCTGCTAGGGGTGATTTCGATGGCTAAGGAAAAGTTCGAACGTAACAAGCCGCACGTCAACGTTGGCACCATTGGTCACGTAGACCATGGCAAGACGACCTTGACCGCCGCTCTGACCCGTGTCTGCTCCGAAGTGTTCGGTTCGGCAAAGGTCGACTTCGACAAGATCGATAGCGCCCCAGAAGAAAAAGCTCGTGGTATCACCATTAACACTGCTCACGTTGAGTACGATTCGGCTGTGCGTCACTACGCACACGTTGACTGTCCAGGTCACGCTGATTACGTAAAAAACATGATTACCGGTGCTGCGCAGATGGATGGTGCGATTCTGGTTTGCTCGGCCGCTGATGGTCCGATGCCGCAAACCCGTGAGCATATCCTGTTGTCCCGTCAGGTTGGCGTTCCGTACATCGTTGTCTTCCTGAACAAGGCTGACATGGTCGACGACGCTGAGTTGCTGGAACTGGTTGAGATGGAAGTGCGCGATCTGTTGAGCACTTACGATTTCCCAGGTGATGACACTCCGATCATCATTGGTTCGGCGCTGATGGCGCTGAATGGTCAAGACGATAACGAGATGGGCACTACTGCCGTCAAGAAGTTGGTCGAGACTCTGGATAGCTATATTCCGCAGCCTGAGCGTGCTATCGATAAGCCGTTCCTGATGCCGATCGAGGATGTGTTCTCGATCTCCGGTCGCGGTACTGTTGTGACTGGTCGTGTTGAGCGTGGCATTGTCCGCATTCAGGAAGAAGTTGAGATTGTTGGTCTTCGTGACACTGTCAAAACTACTTGCACTGGTGTTGAAATGTTCCGCAAGCTGCTCGACGAAGGTCGTGCAGGTGAGAACTGCGGCGTTTTGCTGCGTGGTACCAAGCGTGATGATGTTGAGCGTGGCCAGGTCCTGGTCAAGCCCGGTACTGTCAAGCCGCATACCAAGTTCACTGCTGAGGTTTACGTTCTGAGCAAGGAAGAGGGTGGTCGTCATACGCCATTCTTCAAGGGCTACCGTCCGCAGTTCTACTTCCGTACGACTGACGTGACTGGTAACTGCGAGCTGCCAGAAGGTGTTGAAATGGTGATGCCAGGTGACAACGTTCAAATGACCGTTACCCTGATCAAAACCATCGCGATGGAAGATGGTCTGCGTTTCGCTATCCGTGAGGGCGGTCGTACCGTCGGCGCGGGTGTCGTAGCAAAAGTCATCGAGTAAGTTGTTGTAATGTCTTTTTCGGGCCGGCATAATGGTCGGCCTGATTTTGTTTTAGGTCAGTAGCTCAATTGGCAGAGCGACGGTCTCCAAAACCGTAGGTTGGGGGTTCGATTCCCTCCTGACCTGCCAGATTCACTTGGTGTGTCTGGCTTTCTTTTCACAGGATCTTCATAGATGACTCCTAAAGCTGAAGCTCAAGGCTCTCGCTTCGATCTGCTCAAGTGGCTAGTAGTAGTCGCTTTAGTGGTTGTTGGCGTTGTTGGCAATCAGTATTACTCTGCTTCGCCGATCCTGTACCGCGTACTTGCTTTGCTTGTCATTGCTGCTGTAGCTGCCTTTGTAGGCCTGCAGACAGTCAAGGGCAAGTCTTTCTTTGTACTGGTTAAGGAAGCTCGCACCGAGATTCGTAAAGTCGTATGGCCAACTCGCCAAGAAACCACGCAGACCACGCTGATTGTTGTGGCTGTTGTCCTGGTTATGGCGTTGCTGTTGTGGGGGCTTGATTCCCTGCTCGGCTGGCTTGTTTCCTTGATTGTCGGCTAAGGGTGTCCCGTGGCTAAGCGTTGGTACGTTGTGCATGCTTACTCCGGTTACGAGAAGCATGTCATGCGCTCGTTGGTAGAGCGCGTAAAGCTGGCTGGCATGGAAGATGGCTTTGGCGAAATTCTGGTTCCCACTGAAGAAGTGGTTGAAATGCGTAATGGCCAGAAACGCAAAAGCGAGCGCAAGTTCTTCCCAGGTTATGTGCTGGTCCAGATGGACATGAACGAGGGTACTTGGCACTTGGTCAAGGATACTCCTCGGGTGATGGGTTTCATCGGCGGTACTGCTGATAAGCCTGCACCGATTACGGATAAAGAGGCAGAAGCGATTCTGCGTCGCGTTGCTGATGGTAGCGACAAGCCGAAGCCGAAGACGTTGTTCGAGCCGGGTGAGTCGGTACGTGTCAATGACGGGCCGTTTGCTGATTTTACTGGCACGGTTGAAGAAGTTAACTACGAGAAGAGCCGGATCCAAGTGGCAGTGCTCATTTTCGGTCGCTCTACTCCGGTAGAGCTAGAGTTCAGCCAGGTCGAAAAGGTCTAGCTGAGCAAGCATCCCAACCCCGCAGCCCTAGGCTGTGGGGTTTTGTCGTCACTGGGATAAACGCGCAAGTAACCGGGGAGCCTTTCGAGGCGTTCGAACCCGTAATTGGAGTGCCTCATGGCCAAGAAGATTACCGCTTACATCAAGCTGCAAGTGAAGGCCGCTCAGGCTAACCCAAGTCCACCTGTTGGTCCTGCTCTGGGTCAGCACGGCGTGAACATCATGGAATTCTGCAAGGCTTTCAACGCCCGTACTCAGGGTATTGAGCCAGGTCTGCCGACTCCAGTGATCATCACTGTCTACAGCGACCGTAGCTTCACTTTTGAAACCAAATCCACACCTGCTTCGGTTCTGCTGAAGAAGGCTGCTGGTCTGACTAGCGGTTCCGCTCGTCCGAACACCGTTAAGGTTGGCACCGTGACCCGTGCTCAGCTGGAAGAAATCGCGAAAACCAAAAACGCGGATCTGACTGCAGCTGATATAGAAGCAGCCGTGCGTACTATCGCCGGTTCTGCTCGTAGCATGGGCCTTAACGTGGAGGGTGTGTAATGGCTAAGTTGACCAAGCGTCAAAAGGCTATCGCCGGCAAAATCGAAGCAGGCAAGTCCTACAACTTTGTAGACGCTGCTGCTCTGCTGGCTGAGCTGTCGACTGTCAAGTTCAGCGAGTCGTTCGACGTTGCTGTGAACCTGGGTGTTGACCCGCGTAAATCCGACCAGGTCGTTCGTAGCGCTACCGTGCTGCCACACGGCACTGGCAAGACTGTTCGCGTTGCTGTGTTCACCCAGGGTCCAGCTGCCGAGGCTGCTCTGGCTGCCGGCGCTGACCGTGTAGGCATGGACGACCTGGCTGCCGAAATGAAAGGCGGCGACCTGAACTATGACGTAGTTATCGCATCCCCGGATGCCATGCGCGTTGTTGGTCAGTTGGGTCAGATCCTGGGCCCACGCGGCCTGATGCCTAACCCTAAAGTCGGCACTGTAACTCCAGACGTAGCTACCGCGGTTAAAAACGCCAAGGCTGGTCAGGTTCGTTATCGCACCGACAAAAACGGCATCATCCACACCTCCGTTGGCAAGGTCGGCTTCGATGCCGTCAAGCTGAAGGAAAACGTTGAAGCCCTGATCGCTGATCTGAAGCGTATCAAGCCAGCTTCCTCGAAAGGTATTTACGTCAAGCGCGTTACCCTGAGCACCACCATGGGTCCAGGTCTGGTCATCGACCAAGGCTCGCTCGACGCGTAAGACACAGGTTGGCGCAAGCGATTGCGCCAATTGAAAGATTGGGGTCCCTGCCTGGCGGGGGCTATCCAAGACCGTAGGCGACGCAAGTCTTAAACCACAAGCCTACGCAGATGGTGCTCCCGGTTCCTTACCGAATCAGACACCAAAACGACATCCGGCTTCGGTTGGATGAAACGGTAACAAGCAGGAGTTAAACCCGTGGCAATTAAACTCGAAGACAAGAAGGCCATCGTCGCTGAAGTCAACGAGGCTGCCAATGTTGCCCTGTCTGCTGTTGTGGCTGATGCCCGCGGCGTGACAGTTGGCGCTATGACCGGACTCCGTAAAGAGGCTCGTGAAGCTGGCGTTTACGTACGTGTTGTACGTAACACCCTGCTCAAGCGCGCCGTTGCTGGCACTCAATATGACGTGCTCAACGACGTGTTCACCGGCCCGACCTTGATTGCATTTTCGAAAGAACATCCGGGCGCTGCTGCTCGTATCTTCAAAGAATTCGCAAAAGGTCAGGATAAGTTCGAGATCAAGGCAGCTGCGTTCGAGGGCAAGTTCCTCGCAGCTAATCAGATCGACGTACTGGCAAGTCTGCCGACCCGTGACGAAGCAATTTCTCAGCTGATGAGCGTGATTCAAGGCGCAACCAGCAAATTGGCTCGTACTCTGGCGGCCCTTCGCGACCAGAAAGAAGCTGCCGCAGCCTAAGGCTGAGCGACTCCTTTCAGCGTTTATTGTTTATTTCGATGGCCGCGTAGGCTGTCACCCCAATACAGGAATTTATAGTCATGTCTCTGACTAACGACCAAATCATCGAAGCAATCGGCGAAAAATCCGTTCTGGAAATCGTTGAGCTGATCAAGGCCATGGAAGAGAAGTTCGGCGTTTCCGCTGCCGCTGCTTCCGCTGGTCCAGCTGCTGTTGCTGCCGTTGTTGAAGAACAAACTGAATTCAACGTCATGCTGACCGAAGCTGGCGAGAAGAAAGTTAACGTGATCAAGGCAGTACGTGAACTGACCGGTCTGGGCCTGAAAGAAGCCAAGGCTGTAGTTGACGGCGCTCCTGGCATCGTTCTGGAAGCTGTTTCGAAAGACGCAGCTGACAAAGCAAAAGCCACTCTGGAAGAAGCAGGCGCTAAAGTCGAGCTGAAGTAAGCATCGACTTTGCACCTCCAGCCCGAGCGTTAAGCGAAAGGCTGATGGCTGGTGGCTCTTGCCACCGGCCTTTTTCCGTTATTGGCAGCCGACTGGGTCGGTGCTGGTAACGAGCTGTAACCACCCGATGTGGTGGCGCAAACCATGGGGTTTGCACGATTTTCTGGCTGCTCCCGTCGGGAGGGGCCAAACAAGCAGGTGACCAAGCTGGGGAACGCTGATGGCTTACTCATATACTGAGAAAAAACGTATCCGCAAGGACTTTAGCAAGTTGCCGGACGTCATGGATGTGCCGTACCTCCTGGCCATCCAGCTGGATTCGTATCGTGAATTCTTGCAAGCGGGAGCGACTAAAGATCAGTTCCGCGACGTGGGCCTGCATGCGGCCTTCAAATCCGTTTTCCCGATCATCAGCTACTCCGGCAATGCTGCGCTGGAGTACGTCGGTTATCGCCTGGGCGAACCGGCATTTGATGTCAAAGAATGCGTATTGCGCGGTGTAACTTACGCCGTACCTTTGCGGGTAAAAGTGCGCCTGATCATTTTCGACAAAGAATCGTCGAACAAAGCGATCAAGGACATCAAAGAGCAAGAAGTCTACATGGGTGAAATCCCCCTGATGACTGAAAACGGTACCTTCGTAATCAACGGTACCGAGCGTGTAATCGTTTCCCAGCTGCACCGTTCCCCGGGCGTGTTCTTCGACCACGACCGTGGCAAGACGCACAGCTCTGGCAAACTGCTGTACTCCGCGCGCATCATTCCTTACCGCGGTTCGTGGCTGGACTTCGAGTTCGACCCGAAAGACTGCGTGTTCGTGCGTATCGACCGTCGTCGCAAGCTGCCTGCATCGGTACTGCTGCGCGCGCTGGGCTATACCACTGAAGAAGTGCTGGACGCGTTCTACACCACCAACGTCTTCCACGTGCAAGGTGAAAACCTCAGCCTGGAACTGGTGCCTCAGCGCCTGCGTGGTGAAATTGCTGTCCTGGATATCCTGGATGACAAAGGCAAGGTTATTGTCGAGCAAGGTCGTCGTATTACTGCTCGCCACATCAACCAGCTGGAAAAAGCAGGGATCAAAGAGCTGCAAGTGCCTCTGGACTACGTCCTGGGTCGCACTACTGCCAAGGTCATCGTGCATCCGGCAACCGGCGAAATCCTGGCAGAGTGCAACACCGAGCTGAACACCGAGATCCTGGCAAAAATCGCCAAGGCTCAGGTTGTTCGCATCGAAACTCTGTACACCAACGATATCGACTGCGGTCCGTTCGTCTCCGACACTCTGAAGATCGACTCCACCAGCAACCAATTGGAAGCGCTGGTCGAGATCTATCGCATGATGCGTCCTGGCGAGCCGCCAACCAAAGACGCTGCCGAAACCCTGTTCAACAACCTGTTCTTCAGCCCTGAGCGCTATGACCTGTCTGCGGTCGGCCGGATGAAGTTCAACCGTCGTATCGGTCGTACCGAGATCGAAGGTTCGGGCGTGTTGTGCAAAGAAGACATCGTCGCGGTACTGAAGACTCTGGTCGACATCCGTAACGGTAAAGGCATCGTCGATGACATCGACCACCTGGGTAACCGTCGTGTTCGCTGCGTAGGCGAAATGGCCGAGAACCAGTTCCGCGTTGGCCTGGTACGTGTTGAGCGTGCGGTCAAAGAGCGTCTGTCGATGGCTGAAAGCGAAGGCCTGATGCCGCAAGACCTGATCAACGCCAAGCCAGTGGCTGCGGCGGTGAAAGAGTTCTTCGGTTCCAGCCAGCTTTCCCAGTTCATGGACCAGAACAACCCGCTGTCCGAGATCACCCACAAGCGTCGTGTTTCTGCACTCGGCCCTGGCGGTTTGACTCGTGAGCGTGCTGGCTTTGAAGTGCGTGACGTACACCCGACTCACTACGGTCGTGTATGCCCGATTGAAACGCCGGAAGGTCCGAACATCGGTCTGATCAACTCCTTGGCTGCCTATGCGCGCACCAACCAGTACGGCTTCCTCGAGAGCCCGTACCGTGTGGTGAAAGACGCTCTGGTCACTGACGAGATCGTGTTCCTGTCCGCCATCGAAGAAGCTGATCACGTGATCGCTCAGGCTTCGGCCACGATGAACGACAAGAAAGTCCTGATCGACGAGCTGGTAGCTGTTCGTCACTTGAACGAGTTCACCGTCAAGGCGCCGGAAGACGTCACCTTGATGGACGTATCGCCCAAGCAGGTAGTTTCGGTTGCAGCGTCGCTGATCCCGTTCCTCGAGCACGACGACGCTAACCGTGCGTTGATGGGTTCGAACATGCAGCGTCAAGCTGTACCAACCCTGCGCGCTGACAAGCCGCTGGTCGGTACCGGCATGGAGCGTAACGTAGCCCGTGACTCCGGCGTTTGCGTCGTGGCTCGTCGTGGCGGCGTGATCGACTCCGTCGACGCCAGCCGTATTGTGGTTCGTGTTGCTGATGATGAGGTTGAAACCGGCGAAGCTGGTGTCGACATCTACAACCTGACCAAGTACACCCGCTCCAACCAGAACACCTGCATCAACCAGCGTCCGCTGGTGAGCAAGGGTGATCGGGTTCAGCGCAGCGACATCATGGCCGACGGTCCGTCCACCGACATGGGTGAACTGGCTCTGGGTCAGAACATGCGCATCGCGTTCATGGCATGGAACGGCTTCAACTTCGAAGACTCCATCTGCCTGTCCGAGCGTGTTGTTCAGGAAGATCGTTTCACCACGATCCACATTCAGGAACTGACCTGTGTGGCACGTGACACCAAGCTTGGGCCAGAGGAAATCACTGCAGACATCCCGAACGTGGGTGAAGCTGCACTGAACAAGCTGGACGAAGCCGGTATCGTTTACGTAGGTGCTGAAGTTGGCGCAGGCGACATCCTGGTTGGTAAGGTCACTCCGAAAGGCGAGACCCAACTGACTCCGGAAGAAAAACTGCTGCGTGCCATCTTCGGTGAAAAAGCCAGCGACGTTAAAGACACTTCCCTGCGTGTGCCTACCGGCACCAAGGGTACTGTCATCGACGTACAGGTCTTCACCCGTGACGGCGTTGAGCGTGATGCTCGTGCACTGTCGATCGAGAAGACTCAACTCGACGAGATCCGCAAGGACCTGAACGAAGAGTTCCGTATCGTTGAAGGTGCCACTTTCGAACGTCTGCGTTCCGCTCTGGTCGGCCACAAAGCCGAAGGCGGCGCCGGTCTGAAGAAAGGTCAGGAAATCACCGACGAAGTTCTCGACGGTCTTGAGCATGGTCAGTGGTTCAAACTGCGCATGGCTGAAGATGCTCTGAACGAGCAGCTCGAGAAGGCTCAGGCCTACATCGTTGATCGCCGTCGTCTGCTGGACGACAAGTTCGAAGACAAGAAGCGCAAACTGCAGCAGGGCGATGACCTGGCTCCAGGCGTGCTGAAAATCGTCAAGGTTTACCTGGCAATCCGTCGTCGCATCCAGCCGGGCGACAAGATGGCCGGTCGTCACGGTAACAAAGGTGTGGTCTCCGTGATCATGCCGGTTGAAGACATGCCGCACGATGCCAATGGCACCCCGGTCGACGTCGTCCTCAACCCGTTGGGCGTACCTTCGCGTATGAACGTTGGTCAGATCCTTGAAACCCACCTGGGCCTCGCGGCCAAAGGTCTGGGCGAGAAGATCAACCGGATGGTCGAAGAGCAGCGTAAAGTTGCTGAACTTCGCACCTTCCTGGACGAGATCTACAACCAGATCGGCGGTCGTAACGAAGATCTGGATAGCTTCTCCGACCAGGAAATCCTGGATCTGGCGAAGAACCTGCGTGGCGGCGTACCAATGGCCACTCCAGTGTTCGACGGCGCCAAGGAAAGCGAAATCAAGGCCATGCTGAAACTGGCAGACCTGCCAGAAAGCGGCCAGATGCAGCTGACCGACGGCCGTACCGGCAACAAGTTCGAGCGCCCGGTTACTGTTGGCTACATGTACATGCTGAAGCTGAACCACTTGGTAGACGACAAGATGCACGCTCGTTCTACCGGTTCGTACAGCCTGGTTACCCAGCAGCCGCTGGGTGGTAAGGCGCAGTTCGGTGGTCAGCGTTTCGGGGAGATGGAGGTCTGGGCACTGGAAGCATACGGTGCTGCTTACACTCTGCAAGAAATGCTCACAGTGAAGTCGGACGATGTGAACGGTCGGACCAAGATGTACAAAAACATCGTGGACGGCGATCACCGTATGGAGCCGGGCATGCCCGAGTCCTTCAACGTGTTGATCAAAGAAATTCGTTCCCTCGGCATCGATATCGATCTGGAAACCGAATAACACGTGACGCGAATCGAGAGCGGGGCAGGATTGCCCGCTCTCTGCTCCGCCAGGAGGAAAGGCCTTGAAAGACCTACTGAATTTGCTGAAAAACCAGGGTCAAGTCGAAGAGTTCGACGCCATCCGTATTGGATTGGCATCGCCTGAGATGATCCGTTCGTGGTCGTTCGGTGAAGTTAAAAAGCCGGAAACCATCAACTACCGTACGTTCAAACCTGAGCGTGACGGCCTGTTCTGCGCCAAGATCTTTGGCCCGGTAAAGGATTACGAGTGCCTGTGCGGTAAGTACAAGCGCTTGAAGCACCGTGGTGTGATCTGCGAGAAGTGCGGCGTTGAAGTCGCGCTGGCAAAAGTTCGTCGTGAGCGCATGGCGCACATCGAACTGGCCTCGCCGGTTGCCCACATCTGGTTCCTGAAATCGCTGCCGTCGCGTATCGGCTTGCTGATGGACATGACCCTGCGTGATATCGAACGCGTTCTCTACTTCGAGAGCTATGTCGTTATCGATCCAGGCATGACCACCCTTGAAAAAGGTCAGCTGCTCAACGACGAGCAGTACTTCGAAGCGCTGGAAGAGTTCGGCGACGATTTCGATGCTCGCATGGGTGCCGAAGCTGTCCGTGAACTGCTGCACGCTATCGACCTGGAACACGAGATTGGTCGCCTGCGTGAAGAAATTCCGCAAACCAACTCCGAAACCAAGATCAAGAAGCTGTCCAAGCGTCTGAAGTTGATGGAAGCCTTCCAGGGTTCCGGCAACCTGCCAGAGTGGATGGTGCTGACCGTTCTGCCGGTTCTGCCGCCAGATCTGCGTCCACTGGTCCCGCTGGATGGCGGTCGCTTCGCGACTTCCGACCTCAACGATCTGTATCGTCGAGTAATCAACCGTAACAACCGCTTGAAACGTCTGCTCGATCTGTCCGCTCCGGACATCATCGTGCGCAACGAAAAGCGTATGTTGCAGGAAGCCGTCGATGCACTGCTCGACAACGGTCGTCGTGGCCGCGCTATCACTGGTTCCAACAAGCGTCCTCTGAAATCCCTGGCTGACATGATCAAGGGTAAGCAGGGTCGTTTCCGTCAGAACTTGCTCGGTAAGCGTGTTGACTACTCCGGTCGTTCGGTAATTACCGTAGGTCCGACCCTGCGTCTGCACCAGTGCGGTCTGCCGAAGAAGATGGCTCTCGAGCTGTTCAAGCCGTTCATTTTCGGCAAGCTGGAAATGCGTGGTCTCGCTACCACGATCAAAGCTGCCAAGAAGATGGTTGAGCGCGAACTGCCAGAGGTTTGGGACGTTCTCGCTGAAGTGATTCGCGAACACCCGGTTCTCCTCAACCGTGCACCGACCCTTCACCGTCTGGGTATCCAGGCGTTTGAACCGGTACTGATCGAAGGTAAGGCTATCCAGCTGCACCCTCTGGTCTGTGCTGCGTACAACGCCGACTTCGACGGCGACCAAATGGCCGTGCACGTACCGCTGACACTGGAAGCCCAGTTGGAAGCGCGTGCGTTGATGATGTCGACCAACAACATTCTGTCGCCAGCCAACGGTGAGCCAATCATCGTTCCGTCGCAGGACGTTGTATTGGGTCTGTACTACATGACTCGTGAAGCGATCAACGCCAAGGGCGAAGGTCGCGTGTTCGCGGATCTGCAAGAAGTTGACCGTGTGTTCCGTGCCGGCGAAGCCGCACTGCACGCTAAAGTCAAAGTGCGGATCAACGAAACCGTCAACGATCGTGATGGTGGCAGCGTCAAGAACACCCGTATCGTCGACACCACTGTCGGCCGTGCGCTGTTGTTCCAGGTTGTTCCGCCAGGCCTGTCGTACGACGTCGTCAACCAGCCGATGAAGAAAAAGGCGATCTCCAAGCTGATCAACCAGTGCTACCGCGTGGTTGGTTTGAAAGAGACTGTGATCTTCGCTGACCAGTTGATGTACACCGGTTTTGCCTATTCGACCATCTCCGGCGTTTCCATCGGTGTTAACGACTTCGTTATCCCGGATGAAAAAGCCCGCATCATCGGTGCAGCCACCGACGAAGTGAAAGAGATCGAAAGTCAGTACGCCTCCGGCCTGGTAACCCAGGGCGAGAAGTACAACAAAGTGATCGACCTTTGGTCCAAGGCGAACGACGAAGTTTCCAAGGCGATGATGGCCAACCTCTCGAAAGAGAAAGTCATCGACCGTCATGGCGTCGAAGTCGACCAAGAGTCTTTCAACTCGATGTACATGATGGCCGACTCGGGCGCACGGGGTTCTGCTGCGCAGATCCGTCAGCTCGCCGGTATGCGTGGCCTGATGGCCAAGCCGGACGGTTCCATCATCGAAACGCCGATTACTGCGAACTTCCGTGAAGGTTTGAGCGTACTTCAGTACTTCATCTCCACTCACGGTGCTCGTAAAGGTTTGGCGGATACCGCGTTGAAAACTGCGAACTCCGGTTACCTGACTCGTCGTCTGGTAGACGTGGCGCAGGATCTGGTTGTGACCGAGATCGATTGCGGCACCGAACATGGCCTGGTAATGACTCCGCACATTGAAGGCGGTGACGTTGTTGAGCCGTTGGGTGAGCGCGTATTGGGTCGTGTTATCGCCCGTGACGTATTCAAGCCAGGTACCGAGGAAATCATCGTTCCTGCCGGCACTCTGGTAGACGAGAAGTGGGTCGAGTTCATCGAGCTGAACAGCATCGACGAAGTGATCGTGCGGTCGCCGATCAGCTGCGAAACCCGCTACGGCATTTGCGCCAAGTGCTACGGCCGTGACCTGGCTCGTGGTCACCAGGTGAACATCGGTGAAGCGGTCGGCGTTATCGCTGCCCAGTCCATCGGTGAGCCGGGTACCCAGCTGACGATGCGTACGTTCCACATCGGTGGTGCGGCAAGCCGGACCTCCGCAGCCGACAGTGTTCAGGTGAAGAATGGCGGTACCGTCCGTCTGCATAACCTGAAGCACGTTGAGCGAGTGGATGGTTGTCTGGTTGCTGTGTCCCGTTCCGGTGAGCTGGCGATCGCTGATGACTTCGGTCGTGAGCGCGAGCGTTACAAGCTGCCGTACGGTGCTGTGATTTCGGTTAAAGAAGGTGACAAGGTCGACGCTGGCGCAATCGTGGCCAAGTGGGATCCGCACACTCACCCAATCGTTACCGAAATGAAAGGTACCGTGACCTACGTGGGCATGGAAGAAGGCATCACGATCAAGCGTCAGACTGACGAATTGACCGGTATGACCAACATTGAAGTACTCGACGCCAAAGACCGTCCAGCTGCCGGTAAAGATATCCGTCCTGCTGTGAAGATGGTTGATGACAACGGCAAGGATCTCTTGCTGCCGGGTACCGACGTAATTGCTCAGTACTTCCTGCCTGCTAACGCCCTGGTCGGTGTAGCGGACGGCGCGAAAATCGCGATCGGTGATGTTATCGCTCGTATTCCGCAAGAGACTTCGAAGACCCGTGACATCACCGGTGGTCTGCCGCGTGTTGCCGACTTGTTCGAAGCCCGTCGTCCGAAAGAAGCCTCGATTCTGGCTGAAGTCAGCGGCACCATCGCGTTCGGTAAAGAGACCAAAGGCAAGCGCCGTCTGGTTATCACCCCGAACGACGGTAGCGATCCGTACGAAGAGCTGATTCCGAAGTGGCGTCACCTGAACGTCTTCGAAGGCGAACAGGTAAACCGCGGCGAAGTTATCTCCGACGGCCCGAGCGATCCACACGACATCTTGCGTCTGCTGGGTGTGAGTGCGCTGGCCAAGTACATCGTGAACGAGATCCAGGACGTTTACCGTCTGCAAGGCGTGAAGATCAACGATAAGCACATCGAGACCATCCTGCGTCAGATGCTGCGTAAAGTTGAAATCGCTGAATCCGGCGATTCCAGTTTCATCAAGGGCGACCAGATGGAATTGACTCACGTTTTGGTAGAGAACGAGCGCCTGGCTGGCGACGAGAAATTCGTTTCCAAGTTCACTCGCGTACTGTTGGGTATCACCAAGGCGTCGTTGTCCACCGAATCGTTCATCTCGGCGGCTTCCTTCCAGGAAACCACTCGCGTACTGACCGAAGCGGCGGTAACCGGCAAGCGCGATTACCTGCGCGGCCTGAAAGAAAACGTGGTTGTGGGTCGTTTGATCCCGGCAGGTACCGGTCTGGCTTACCACAGCGAGCGCAAGCGCCGCCGTGATGCTGACAAACCGTTGCGCGTAAGCGCCAGTGAAGTGGAAGCGGCACTGACCGAAGCGCTGAACTCTAGCGGTAACTGAGTTCTGCGATAAATGAGCGTAAGGCCCTGGCCGTTCCGTTCATCGAATCGAGACAATTTGTCGAGGTTGGATGAGCGGGGAGGTCGGGGCCTTGCCTTGACTGGGGGCAAGATCCTCTTTAGACTCTTGTACCCCTAAATTTGGCGGGAATTCGTTCCTGCCATTTTGCTTTTCTTGCAAGACAATAGCGTCGCAAGACAACAGTGGAGCTAGTAGATGGCAACTATCAACCAGCTGGTACGTCAGCCGCGTAAGCGTATCGTCGAGAAATCCGACGTGCCTGCGCTGCAGAACTGCCCGCAACGTCGTGGCGTATGCACCCGTGTGTATACCACCACGCCGAAAAAACCTAACTCGGCACTGCGTAAAGTATGCCGTGTGCGTCTGACCAACGGTTTCGAGGTTTCCTCGTACATCGGCGGTGAAGGCCACAACCTGCAAGAGCACAGCGTGGTACTGATCCGCGGCGGTCGTGTAAAAGACTTGCCAGGTGTTCGTTACCACACCGTACGCGGTTCTTTGGATACTTCCGGCGTTAAAGGTCGTAACCAGGGTCGTTCGAAGTACGGTACCAAGAAGCCTAAGTAGTAGTGGCTTTTTGTAAAAACTGATTTTCTATTTTTCTGAGTCGATAAGAGTAAGGTCGGAGGCGTCCCGAAAGGGCACCGATTCCGAGCGAACCTGAAGACCGTTTGAGGGCTTATCCATGCCAAGAAGACGCGTAGCAGCCAAGCGCGAAGTGCTTGACGATCCAAAATACGGCAGCCAAATCCTGGCCAAGTTCATGAACCACGTTATGGAAAGCGGCAAGAAAGCCGTTGCCGAACGTATCGTTTATGGCGCGCTGGAAAAGGTTAAAGAACGCAAGAACAGCGATCCCCTGGAAATCTTCGAGAAAGCTCTCGACGCCATCGCTCCGCTGGTCGAAGTAAAGTCGCGCCGTGTAGGCGGTGCTACTTACCAGGTTCCGGTCGAAGTTCGTCCGTCCCGTCGTAACGCTCTGGCAATGCGCTGGTTGGTAGACTTCGCCCGTAAGCGCGGCGAGAAGTCTATGGCTCTGCGTTTGGCTGGCGAACTGTTGGACGCTGCCGAAGGCAAAGGTGCTGCAGTTAAGAAGCGCGAAGACGTGCACCGTATGGCTGAAGCCAACAAGGCTTTCTCGCACTACCGCTTCTAATTTTAGCGTCACTAATTTTGCGAGGGCTTTATGGCTCGTACTACACCGATTAACCGCTACCGTAACATTGGTATCGTTGCTCACGTGGATGCTGGTAAAACCACCACCACCGAGCGCGTCCTTTTTTACACTGGCAAAAGTCACAAAATGGGCGAGGTGCATGACGGCGCCGCGACCACAGACTGGATGGTGCAGGAGCAGGAGCGTGGTATTACCATTACTTCTGCTGCAATCACCGCCTTCTGGCAGGGTTCCGAGAAGCAGCACAAGGACCAATACCGCTTCAACGTCATCGACACCCCGGGCCACGTTGACTTCACTATTGAAGTTGAGCGTTCCCTGCGTGTTCTCGACGGCGCGGTCGTTGTGTTCTGCGGCACCTCGGGTGTTGAGCCTCAGTCGGAAACCGTGTGGCGTCAAGCCAACAAATACGGCGTTCCACGTCTTGTTTACGTAAACAAGATGGACCGTGCTGGTGCGAACTTCCTGCGCGTGATCGGTCAGATCAAGCAGCGTCTGGGTCACACTCCGGTGCCAATCCAGTTGGCCATCGGTTCCGAAGACAACTTCCAGGGTCAGATCGATCTGATGTCCATGGAAGCTGTTTACTGGAATGACGCTGACAAAGGCATGGTTCCAGTTCGCAAGCCTATCCCTGCTGAGCTGCAGGAACTGGCTGACGAGTGGCGCGGCAACATGGTTGAGGCTGCGGCCGAAGCCAGCGAAGAGCTGATGAACAAGTACCTCGAAGGTGAAGAACTCACCAACGCGGAAATCAAGGCCGCTCTGCGTCAGCGTACAATCGCTGGTGAGATCGTTCTGGCTGTTTGCGGTTCTTCCTTCAAGAACAAGGGTGTTCCCCTGGTTCTCGACGCCGTGATCGACTACCTGCCTGCTCCTACCGACATTCCTGCCATCAAGGGTACTGACCCGGATGACGAGACCAAGGAAATGGAGCGTCACGCAGACGACAGCGAGCCGTTCTCGGCTCTGGCGTTCAAGATCGCTACCGACCCATTCGTGGGTACCTTGACCTTCGTTCGAGTTTACTCGGGCGTGTTGGCCTCCGGCGACGGCGTGATCAACTCGGTTAAAGGCAAGAAAGAGCGCGTGGGTCGTATGGTGCAAATGCACGCAAACGCCCGTGAAGAAATCAAGGAAGTACGCGCTGGTGACATCGCGGCCTTGATCGGCATGAAGGACGTCACCACTGGTGAAACTTTGTGCAACGCTGACAAGCCAATCATCCTGGTTCGCATGGACTTCCCGGAGCCGGTTATTTCGGTTGCCGTAGAGCCTAAGACCAAGGACGACCAGGAAAAAATGGGTATCGCTCTGGGCAAGCTCGCTCAGGAAGATCCATCTTTTCGCGTCAAGACTGATGAAGAGACTGGTCAAACGATCATCTCCGGCATGGGCGAGTTGCACCTGGACATCCTGGTTGACCGGATGCGCCGTGAGTTCAACGTCGAAGCCAACATCGGTAAGCCTCAAGTTTCGTACCGTGAGCGCATCACGAAGAGCTGCGAGATTGAAGGCAAGTTCGTTCGTCAGTCCGGCGGTCGTGGCCAGTTCGGTCACTGCTGGATTCGTTTTGCTCCTGCTGACGAAGGTCAGGAAGGTCTGCAATTCCTGAACGAAGTAGTGGGTGGTGTGGTTCCTAAGGAATACATCCCGGCTATCCAGAAGGGTATCGAAGAGCAGATGAAGAACGGCGTTGTTGCCGGCTATCCGCTGATCGGCCTGAAGGCTACCGTGTTTGATGGTTCCTACCACGACGTCGACTCCAACGAGATGGCGTTTAAAGTGGCTGCTTCCATGGCAACCAAGCAACTAGCCCAGAAGGGCGGTGGTGAGTTGCTTGAGCCGATCATGGCGGTAGAGGTTGTTACGCCTGAAGACTATATGGGTGACGTGATGGGCGACCTTAACCGTCGTCGCGGCATGATCCTGGGTATGGAAGACACGGTCTCCGGCAAAGTGATTCGCGCCGAAGTTCCGCTGGGTGAGATGTTCGGTTATGCGACCGACGTCCGTTCCATGTCCCAAGGTCGCGCAAGCTACTCTATGGAATTCAAAAAATACAATACAGCTCCGTCGCATATCGTCGAAACTGTTACCAAAAAACAAGGCTGATTCAGCCCCTTTAGGCTAGGAGTTAATTGTCGTGGCTAAAGAAAAATTTGACCGTACCCTCCCGCACGTCAACGTTGGCACCATCGGTCACGTCGACCACGGTAAAACCACGCTGACCGCTGCTCTGACTCGCGTCTGCTCCGAAGTTTTCGGTTCGGCCGTTGTTGCTTTCGACAAAATCGACAGCGCTCCGGAAGAAAAGGCTCGTGGTATCACCATCAACACCGCGCACGTTGAATACAACTCGCTGATCCGCCACTACGCTCACGTTGACTGCCCAGGTCACGCTGACTATGTGAAGAACATGATCACCGGTGCTGCTCAGATGGACGGCGCTATCCTGGTTTGCTCGGCCGCTGATGGTCCGATGCCGCAAACCCGTGAGCACATCCTGCTGTCCCGTCAGGTTGGCGTTCCGTACATCGTTGTCTTCCTGAACAAGGCTGACATGGTTGACGACGCTGAGCTGCTGGAACTGGTTGAGATGGAAGTGCGCGATCTGCTGAGCACTTACGACTTCCCGGGTGACGACACTCCGATCATCATCGGTTCGGCTCTGATGGCTCTGAACGGCCAAGACGACAACGAAATGGGCACCACTGCCGTTCGTAAACTGGTTGAGACTCTGGACAGCTACATTCCGGATCCAGTCCGTGTTATCGACAAGCCGTTCCTGATGCCAATCGAAGACGTATTCTCGATCTCCGGTCGCGGTACTGTTGTAACTGGCCGTATCGAGCGCGGTATCGTCAAGGTTCAGGATCCACTGGAAATCGTTGGTCTGCGTGACACTACCGTCACCACCTGCACCGGTGTTGAAATGTTCCGTAAGCTGCTCGACGAAGGTCGTGCTGGCGAGAACTGCGGCGTTCTGCTGCGTGGTACCAAGCGTGACGACGTTGAGCGTGGCCAGGTTCTGGTTAAGCCAGGTTCGGTTAAGCCGCACACCAAGTTCGAAGCTGAAGTCTACGTTCTGAGCAAAGAAGAAGGCGGTCGTCACACTCCGTTCTTCAAAGGCTACCGTCCACAGTTCTACTTCCGTACTACTGACGTGACTGGTAACTGCGAACTGCCGGAAGGCGTTGAAATGGTAATGCCAGGCGACAACATCAAAATGGTTGTCACCCTGATCAAAACCATCGCAATGGAAGACGGTCTGCGTTTCGCTATCCGTGAAGGCGGTCGTACCGTCGGCGCTGGCGTCGTAGCAAAAATCATCGAGTAAGCTCTTTTTTGAGTAAGCTTTGATGAGTTGAAAAAGCCTCCGCTTAGCGGGGGCTTTTTTATTGGGTTGACACCCATATGGGGCGTCTATAGAATTGCGCCTCCTTTTAACGGGCGTATTGCGCTCGGTGGGAATAGCAGCCGGAGTCTGAAATCCAATGCAAAATCAGCAAATCCGTATCAGGTTGAAGGCTTTTGACCATCGCCTGATCGACCAATCCACCCAGGAAATCGTGGAAACCGCGAAACGTACTGGTGCTCAAGTGCGTGGTCCAATTCCACTGCCTACCCGTAAAGAGCGGTTCACCGTTCTGGTCTCCCCGCACGTCAACAAAGACGCGCGTGACCAGTACGAGATCCGTACTCATAAGCGCGTTCTGGACATCGTCCAGCCAACGGATAAAACCGTTGATGCACTTATGAAGCTTGATCTTGCGGCCGGTGTGGAAGTGCAGATCAGCCTCGGCTAAGACTCGGTCTTAGTCGTGTAACGCTCTGAAATGGGCGGCCATAGCGGGTGAAAGCCCCGTACACTCATGAGGTTTACAACATGACTATTGGTGTAGTCGGTCGTAAATGCGGTATGACCCGTATTTTCACCGAAGAAGGTGTCTCCATTCCGGTCACGGTCATTGAGATCGAGCCGAATCGCGTCACCCAGTTCAAAACTGAAGAGACCGATGGCTATCGTGCAGTGCAAGTCACTGTAGGCGAGCGTCGTGCTTCGCGTGTTACAGCTGCTCAGGCTGGCCACTTCGCTAAAGCGAACGTTGCCGCTGGTCGTACCGTAATGGAATTCCGCCTTGAAGAAGGCGAGTACCAGGCCGGCGATCTGATCAACGCTGAAATCTTCGCTGCTGGTCAACTGGTTGATGTAACCGGTCAGTCCAAAGGTAAAGGCTTCCAGGGTACGATCAAGCGTTGGAACTTCCGCGGGCAAGATAATACCCACGGTAACTCCGTGTCCCACCGCGTTCCAGGCTCTATCGGCCAGTGCCAGACTCCTGGTCGTGTATTCAAGGGCAAAAAAATGTCCGGTCATATGGGCGCTGAGCGCGTGACCGTGCAGTCCCTCGAAGTAGTGCGCGTGGACGCTGAACGCAATCTGTTGTTGGTCAAGGGCGCTGTTCCTGGCGCTACTGGCGGCAACTTGGTTGTACGTCCAGCAGCCAAGGCTCGCGGTTAAGGGGAAGCTGACATGCAATTAAATGTAAATGACGCTCAAGCGATCGAAGTTTCCGAACTGACATTTGGCGGCGAATTCAACGAGACGCTGGTTCACCAAGCAGTCGTGGCCTACATGGCCGGCGGCCGTCAAGGTAGCAAGCAGCAAAAGACCCGTTCCGACGTTCGTGGTGGCGGTAAGCGCCCATGGCGTCAGAAAGGTACTGGCCGTGCTCGTGCCGGTACTATCCGTAGCCCAATCTGGCGTGGCGGCGGTACCACTTTCGCAGCTCGTCCTCAGGATCACACCCAGAAGCTGAACAAGAAGATGTATCGCGCAGCAATGCGTTCCATCCTTGCTGAGCTGGTGCGTACTGATCGTCTGGTTGTGGTTCAGGACTTCGCTGTTGATGCACCGAAGACCAAAGATCTGCTGAACAAACTGACCGGCATGGGCCTGACTGACGTCTTGATCGTGTCTGAAGTGGTTGATCAGAACCTGTACCTGGCTGCTCGCAACCTGCCACACGTTGATGTACGTGACGTGCAAGGTTCCGATCCAGTTAGTCTGATCGCATACGACAAGGTGTTGATCACCGTGTCGGCCGTGAAGAAATTCGAGGAGCTGCTGGGATGAACCAGGAACGCGTATTTAAAGTTCTGCTTGGCCCGCACGTTTCCGAGAAGGCTACGGTTCTGGCTGACAAGAAAGGCCAGTTCGTTTTCAAGGTTGCAACTGACGCAACCAAGCTGGAAATCAAGAAGGCCGTCGAAAGCCTGTTCAGCGTGAAAGTAGAGCGTGTTACTACCCTGAATGTTCTGGGTAAGAGCAAGCGCACTGCTCGCGGTCTGGGCAAGCGTAATGACTGGAAGAAGGCAGTTATCTCCCTTCAGCCAGGCCAAGATCTCGATTTCAGCAGCAGTGCTGAGTAAGGAAGGGGTGCATCATGGCAATCGTTAAATGCAAACCGACTTCCCCTGGCCGCCGTTTTGTGGTCAAGGTGGTCAACCAGGAGCTGCATAAAGGCGCTCCTCACGCACCGCTGCTCGAGAAAAAATCGAAGACTGGTGGTCGTAACAACAATGGTCGTATTACCACTCGTCACATCGGTGGTGGCCATAAGCAGCATTATCGTCTGGTCGATTTCCGTCGCAACGACAAAGATGGCATCTCTGCCACTGTCGAGCGTATTGAATACGATCCAAACCGTACTGCTCACATCGCTCTGCTGCTGTACGCAGATGGCGAGCGTCGCTACATCATCGCCCCTAAAGGCGTGAGTGCTGGTGACCAGCTGATCGCAGGTGCTTTGGCGCCGATCAAGCCGGGCAACGCTCTGCAACTGCGTAACATTCCAGTTGGTAGCACCGTACACGGCATCGAATTGAAGCCAGGTAAAGGCGCGCAAATCGCTCGTTCCGCTGGTGCTTCGGCTCAGCTGATCGCTCGTGAAGGTGTCTACGTGACCCTGCGTCTGCGTTCTGGTGAGATGCGTAAAGTGCTGGCTGAATGCCGCGCGACCCTGGGTGAAGTCTCGAACTCCGAGCACAGCCTGCGTTCGCTGGGTAAAGCTGGTGCCAAACGCTGGCGTGGCGTTCGCCCAACCGTTCGTGGTGTTGCCATGAACCCGGTTGACCACCCACATGGTGGTGGTGAAGGTCGTACCTCTGGTGGTCGTCATCCGGTATCGCCATGGGGCTTCCCGACTAAGGGCGCGAAGACTCGTGGTAATAAGCGTACCGACAAAATGATCGTCCGTCGTCGCAAGTAAATAGAGGGATACGACAGTGCCACGTTCTCTGAAAAAAGGTCCTTTTATTGATCTTCACCTACTGAAGAAGATCGAAGTGGCGGCGGAAAAGAACGATCGCAAACCAGTTAAGACCTGGTCGCGTCGTTCGATGATCCTGCCACAAATGGTCGGTCTGACCATTGCAGTGCATAACGGTCGTCAACATGTTCCAGTTCTCGTGAACGAAGACATGGTCGGCCACAAACTGGGCGAGTTTGCCGGTACCCGCACATATCGTGGGCACGTGGCAGACAAGAAAGCCAAGCGTTAAGGGGTAAGGAACGATGGAAGTAGCCGCTAAGTTGTCGGGCGCTCGAATCTCCGCCCAGAAAGCCCGCTTGGTCGCCGACCAGATCCGCGGGAAGAAGGTGGGCGAAGCGCTCAACCTGTTGGCTTTCAGCAGTAAGAAAGCCGCCGAGATCATGAAGAAAGTGCTGGAGTCGGCCGTAGCCAACGCCGAGCATAACGAAGGCGCAGACGTTGATGACCTTAAAGTCAGCACCGTTTTCGTCAACGAAGGGCGTTCGCTGAAGCGAATCATGCCACGTGCCAAAGGCCGTGCTGATCGCATCGTCAAGCGGTCTTGCCATATCACTGTCAAGGTTGCTGACAAGTAACGGAGTCGAAGAGATGGGTCAGAAAGTACATCCCATTGGCATTCGCCTGGGAATCGTCAAGGAGCACACCTCCGTCTGGTACGCAGACGGTCGGACTTATGCGGACTATTTGTTCGCTGATCTGAAGGTGCGTGAGTATCTCCAAGACAAACTAAAAAGCGCGTCCGTAAGCCGTATCGATATCCATCGTCCGGCTCAGACTGCACGTATCACCATCCACACCGCTCGTCCAGGTATCGTTATCGGGAAGAAAGGTGAAGATGTTGAGAAACTGCGTCAGGACCTGACCAAGCAAATGGGTGTGCCTGTGCACATCAATATCGAAGAGATCCGCAAGCCGGAGCTCGACGGTATGCTGGTTGCGCAGAGCGTAGCTCAGCAGCTGGAGCGTCGCGTAATGTTCCGTCGCGCTATGAAGCGCGCTGTTCAGAACGCCATGCGCATTGGTGCCAAAGGCATCAAAATCCAAGTGAGCGGTCGTCTCGGCGGTGCTGAAATCGCACGTACTGAATGGTATCGCGAAGGTCGTGTGCCACTGCACACCCTGCGTGCCGACATCGACTATGCCAACTACGAAGCTCACACCACTTACGGTGTGATCGGTGTAAAGGTTTGGATCTTCAAAGGCGAAGTAATTGGTGGTCGCCAAGAAGAACTGAAACCACAAGCACCAGCGCCTCGTAAAAAAGCTGCTAAGTAAGGGGTACGCCAAATGTTGCAACCAAAGCGTACGAAGTTCCGCAAGCAGATGACAGGCCACAACCGTGGTCTGGCTCAGCGCGGTAGCAAAGTCAGCTTCGGCGAGTTCGCGCTGAAGTCTGTAGCTCGTGGTCGTCTCACCGCTCGTCAGATCGAGTCAGCGCGTCGTGCTCTGACCCGTCACGTTAAACGTGGCGGCAAGATCTGGATCCGTGTATTCCCGGACAAGCCTATTTCCAAAAAGCCACTCGAAGTTCGGATGGGTAAAGGTAAGGGTAGTGTGGAGTACTGGGTTGCCCAGATTCAGCCAGGCAAAGTCCTGTATGAAATCGAGGGTGTTTCTGAAGAGCTGGCGCGTGAGGCTTTTGCCCTGGCTGCTGCAAAGCTGCCGCTCGCCACCGCCTTTGTTAAACGGACGGTGATGTGATGAAAGCGAATGAACTTCGTGAAAAATCCGCACAGCAGCTGAACGAGCAACTGCTCGGCTTGCTGCGCGACCAGTTCAATCTGCGTATGCAGAAAGCAACTGGCCAGTTGGGGCAGTCTCATCTGCTCTCGCAAGTTAAGCGTGACATCGCTCGCGTGAAGACTGTGCTCAACCAGCAGGCAGGTAAGTAATCATGGCTGAAGCCGAAAAAACTGTCCGTACGCTGACTGGCCGTGTTGTCAGCGACAAGATGGACAAAACCATCACCGTTCTGATCGAGCGTCGCGTTAAGCACCCGATCTACGGTAAATACGTTAAGCGTTCGACTAAGCTGCACGCGCACGACGAAACCAATCAGTGCCACATCGGCGACAAAGTCACTATTCGTGAAACTCGTCCTTTGGCCAAGACCAAGTCTTGGGCGCTGGTTGATGTTCTCGAACGCGCTGTGGAAGTCTAAGGACTAGGGGTCGGAGAAATTATATGATTCAGACTCAATCCATGCTCGATGTGGCCGATAACAGCGGCGCTCGCCGTGTTATGTGCATCAAGGTGCTGGGTGGCTCCCATCGTCGTTACGCTGGTATCGGTGACATCATCAAAGTTACCGTGAAGGAAGCAATTCCTCGCGGTAAAGTGAAAAAAGGCCAAGTGATGACTGCTGTAGTAGTCCGCACTCGTCACGGCGTACGTCGTGCTGATGGCTCCATTATCCGCTTTGATGGCAACGCTGCTGTTCTTCTGAACAACAAGCAAGAGCCGATCGGCACCCGTATCTTTGGGCCAGTGACCCGTGAACTTCGTACTGAGAAGTTCATGAAGATCGTCTCGCTCGCCCCAGAAGTGCTGTAAGGAGATCCGACATGCAAAAGATTCGTCGTGACGACGAGATCATCGTGATCGCCGGCAAAGACAAAGGTAAGCGCGGTAAGGTGCTTAAGGTTCTCGCTGACGACCGTCTGGTCGTTGGTGGTCTGAACCTGGTCAAGCGTCATACCAAGCCTAACCCGATGTCGGGCGTACAAGGCGGTATCGTCGAGAAAGAAGCGCCACTGCACGCTTCCAACGTTGCCATTTTCAACGGCGAAACCAACAAGGCTGATCGCGTTGGTTTTAAAGTAGAAGACGGTAAGAAAATTCGTGTCTTCAAGTCGACCCAAAAAGCGGTTGATGCTTGAACACTGCTAGGTAGAAGACCATGGCACGACTAAAAGAGATTTACTGGAAGGAAATCGCACCGAAGCTTAAGGAAGAACTTAAGCTTTCGAATGTGATGGAAGTTCCACGCGTTACCAAAATCACCCTGAACATGGGTCTGGGCGAAGCAGTCGGTGACAAAAAAGTCATCGAGCACGCTGTTGCCGACCTGGAAAAGATCACCGGTCAGAAAGTCGTTGTGACTTACGCTCGGAAATCCATCGCTGGCTTTAAAGTCCGTGAAGGTTGGCCGATCGGCGTCAAAGTGACTCTGCGCCGTGAGCGTATGTACGAATTCCTGGATCGTCTGCTGTCGATCTCCCTGCCTCGGGTTCGCGACTTCCGCGGCCTGAATGCCAAGTCCTTCGATGGTCGTGGTAACTACAGCATGGGCGTTAAAGAGCAGATCATCTTCCCGGAAATCGACTACGACAAGATCGATGCTCTCCGCGGTCTGGACATCACCCTGACCACCACTGCCAAGAACGATGATGAAGGTCGCGCTCTGCTGCGCGCTTTCAAATTCCCGTTCCGCAACTGATTGGAGTAGGAAAATGGCCAAGATGAGCATGAAAAACCGCGAGCTGAAGCGTCAGCTCACGGTTGCCAAGTACGCCAAAAAGCGTGCAGCACTGAAAGCTATCATCGTTGATCTGAACGCAAGTCCAGAAGCGCGTTGGGAAGCTACAGTAGCTCTGCAGAAGCAGCCACGTGACGCAAGCGCCTCGCGCATGCGTAACCGCTGCCGCCTGACCGGTCGTCCACACGGCGTTTACCGCAAGTTCGGCCTCGGCCGTAACAAACTGCGTGAAGCTGCTATGCGTGGTGACGTACCTGGTCTGGTTAAAGCCAGCTGGTAAGCACTATCAAAGTCTCGGTGTTCGGGATCGCAAGATCCTGACCATCGGTGACCTTGAACTTGAATCAAGCCCCTATTGGGGCTTGATTCATTTGTGGGGTGTGTCTAGAATACCCGGCTCGCCTGAGCCCGTGCTTTTTTCGCGCGGATGTGCTCGGCGACACGTAGTAGCCGCAAGGCTAATTTTTTGTGTATTAGGAGCGTCTAGCCCATGAGTATGCAGGACCCGTTAGCGGACATGCTAACTCGAATCCGTAATGCCCAGATGGCTGAAAAGTCCGTCGTAAGCATGCCATCTTCTACTTTGAAGGTAGCTGTTGCCAAAGTCCTGAAGGACGAAGGTTACATTGCGGGTTATCAGATCAGCAGCGAAATCAAGCCACTGCTGTCCATCGAGCTGAAGTACTTCGAAGGCCGTCCGGTCATCGAAGAAGTGAAGCGCGTTAGCCGTCCAGGCCTGCGTCAGTACAAGTCCGTCGATGATCTGCCAAAAGTTCGTGGCGGTCTCGGTGTGTCTATCGTCTCCACCAACAAAGGTGTGATGACGGATCGTGCTGCGCGCGCTGCCGGTGTCGGCGGCGAAGTTCTTTGCACTGTGTTCTAAGGGGGGATAAGCATGTCACGCGTCGCTAAGAACCCCGTTAAGCTGCCAGCCGGTGTCGAAGTCAAATTCGCAGGTCAACAGCTTTCGGTGAAGGGTGCCAAGGGTACTCTTGAACTGAACATCCATTCGTCCGTTGAGATCGTTGAAGAAGCTGGTGAGCTGCGTTTCGCTGCTCGCAATGGCGATCAACAAACTCGCGCAATGGCTGGTACCACTCGTGCGTTGGTTAACAACATGGTCCAAGGCGTAAGCCAAGGCTTCGAGCGCAAGCTCCAGCTGGTCGGTGTTGGTTACAAAGCGCAAGCAAAAGGCACAGTGCTGAACCTGGCTCTTGGCTTCTCGCACCCAGTGGATTATGAACTGCCGGAAGGCATCACCGCTGAGACTCCTAGCCAGACCGATATCCTGATCAGGGGTATCGATAAGCAGCTGGTAGGTCAAGTGGCCGCCGAGATCCGCGACTTCCGTCCACCAGAGCCGTACAAAGGCAAAGGTGTGCGCTACGCGGACGAAGTCGTCCGTCGTAAAGAAGCCAAGAAGAAGTAGGGCATAGCAAATGACCGACAAAAAAGTTACTCGACTGCGTCGCGCTCGCAAAGCACGCCTGAAAATGCACGAACTCGAAGTCGTGCGTCTCTGCGTGTTCCGCTCGTCGCAGCACATCTACGCCCAGGTCATTTCGGCCGACGGCAACAAAGTCCTGGCAAGTGCCTCGACTTTGGATAAAGAACTGCGTGATGGGGCCACTGGCAACATCGACGCGGCCACTAAGGTTGGCCAGCTGGTCGCTACGCGTGCTAAAGCCGCTGGCGTCTCGCAGGTGGCTTTCGACCGCTCTGGCTTCAAGTACCACGGCCGCGTCAAGGCGCTGGCTGATGCTGCTCGTGAAGCTGGGCTGGAGTTCTAAGTTATGTCAAATAACGACCAAAAGCGCGACGAAGGCTACATCGAGAAGCTGGTTCAAGTTAACCGCGTAGCCAAAACCGTTAAAGGCGGCCGTATCTTCACTTTCACCGCGTTGACCGTGGTTGGTGATGGTAAAGGCCGTGTTGGCTTCGGCCGTGGCAAGTCGCGTGAAGTGCCTGCTGCGATCCAGAAGGCAATGGAAGCTGCTCGCCGCAACATGATCCAAGTTGATCTGAACGGCACCACTCTGCAGTACGCAATGAAGTCCGCCCATGGCGCTTCGAAGGTGTACATGCAGCCTGCTTCTGAAGGTACCGGTATCATCGCTGGCGGCGCTATGCGTGCTGTCCTCGAAGTTGCCGGCGTTCAGAACGTTCTGGCCAAGTGCTACGGCTCGACTAACCCGGTAAACGTGGTTCACGCCACTTTCAAAGGTTTGAAAGCTATGCAGTCTCCTGAATCCATTGCCGCCAAGCGTGGCAAAAGCGTCAAGGAGATCTTCTGATCATGGCTACCGTTAAAGTTACGCTGATCAAAAGCATGACCGGCCGCATCCCTAACCACAAACTGTGCGTTAAGGGTCTGGGTCTGCGTCGCATCGGTCACACTGTAGAAGTACTTGATACTCCCGAGAATCGCGGGATGATCAACAAGGCTTACTACATGCTGCGTGTCGAGGGTTAATCGATGAAACTCAATGATCTGAGTCCAGCGCCGGGTTCCCGTCGCGAAAAGCATCGTCCGGGCCGTGGTATCGGTAGTGGTTTGGGCAAGACCGGTGGCCGTGGCCACAAAGGTCAGTCCTCCCGCTCCGGTGGCACCATTGCTCCAGGCTTTGAAGGCGGTCAACAGCCGCTGCATCGTCGCCTGCCGAAGTTCGGTTTCGTTTCCCTGAAGGCCATGGATCGCGCAGAAGTGCGCTTGTCCGAGCTGGCTAAAGTGGAAGGCGACATCGTCACCGTGCAGTCCCTGAAAGATGCCAACGTGATCAACGTCAACGTTCAGCGTGTGAAAATCATGCTGTCCGGCGAAGTTACTCGCGCTGTTACCATCGGAAAGGGAATCGGCGCCACCAAAGGTGCGCGTGCGGCTATCGAAGCAGCTGGCGGCAAGTTCGAGGAATAAATGGCTAAGCAAGGTGCTCTCTCTGCGCTCGGCAAAGGCGGTATGTCTGAACTCTGGGCTCGTCTGCGTTTTCTATTCTTGGCGATTATCGTCTACCGAATAGGCGCACACATCCCGGTTCCAGGTATCAACCCGGACCGACTCGCGGACCTGTTTCGACAGAATGAGGGGACCATTCTTAGCTTGTTCAACATGTTTTCCGGCGGCGCGCTGGAACGGATGAGCATCTTTGCGCTGGGGATCATGCCGTACATTTCGGCATCGATCATCATGCAGCTGATGACCGCCGTCAGCCCGCAGCTGGAACAGTTGAAGAAGGAAGGTGAAGCTGGGCGTCGCAAGATTGCTCAGTACACCCGCTACGGCACTGTCGTCCTCGCTCTCGTTCAGGCAATTGGCATGTCCATTGGTCTGGCGGGGCAGGGCGTTGCGTTCACTGGTGACTTTGGCTTCCATTTCGTCGCGGTATCCACTTTTGTGGCTGGTGCGATGTTCATGATGTGGCTGGGTGAGCAGATTACTGAGCGTGGTGTTGGCAACGGTATCTCGATGTTGATTTTCGCAGGTATCGTCGCCGGTCTTCCGAGAGCGATCGGGCAGTCTTTCGAGTCTGCGCGTCAGGGTGATATCAACATTTTTGCCTTGGTTGCCATCGGTTTGCTGGCAGTAGCGATTATCGGTTTCGTGGTGTTCATTGAGCGTGGTCAGCGTCGTATTGCTGTTCATTACGCCAAGCGTCAGCAGGGCCGCAAGGTCTTTGCTGCGCAGACTAGCCACTTGCCGTTGAAGGTGAACATGGCCGGTGTTATTCCAGCCATTTTCGCGAGCAGCATTTTGCTGTTCCCGGCTTCGTTGGGTACCTGGTTTGGTCAGTCTGAAGGTATGGGCTGGCTGCAGGACATCTCGCAGTCGATCGCTCCTGGTCAGCCGTTGAATATTCTGCTGTTTAGTGCAGGGATTATTTTCTTCTGCTTCTTCTATACGGCGTTGATGTTCAATCCGAAAGACGTAGCGGAAAACCTGAAGAAGTCCGGTGCCTTTATTCCGGGCATCCGTCCAGGTGAGCAGTCTGCGCGCTACATTGATGGCGTTCTGACTCGTTTGACCCTGTTCGGTGCTCTATATATGACGGCCGTGTGCCTGTTGCCCCAGTTCCTGGTGGTTGCAGCAAACGTTCCGTTCTACCTTGGCGGGACCTCGTTGCTGATCGTGGTCGTGGTTGTGATGGACTTCATGTCTCAAGTACAATCGCACCTCGTTTCGCACCAGTACGAATCCCTGATGAAGAAAGCCAACCTGAAGGGTTACGGCAGCGGCATGTTGCGCTGAGTACCCATAAGGTTCGAGGAGTTGGTGATGAAAGTTCGTGCATCGGTGAAAAAGCTGTGCCGTAACTGCAAGATTATTCGCCGCGAAGGTGTTGTTCGAGTAATTTGCAGCGCGGAACCGCGTCACAAACAGCGCCAAGGCTGAGTGTGATTGTGCTTCAAGCCCGGCAGCTAGTGCGCTGCCGGGTTGATTATTTGTTATTACAGCGATATTATCTCGCGCCCTATTTCTTGGCTTCCGGGGCGTAGGTAGCTGTCAATTGGAGTCCCACTGAATGGCCCGTATTGCAGGCGTTAACATTCCAGATAACAAGCATACTGTTATCTCGCTGACCTACATCTATGGTGTTGGTCGCACTACTGCACAGAAAATTTGTGCAGTGACTGGGGTAAACCCAGCCGCAAAGATCAAAGATCTGAGCGACGAGCAGATTGAACAGCTGCGTGGCGAAGTGGCGAAGTTCACCACTGAAGGTGACCTGCGTCGCGAAATCAACATGAAAATCAAGCGTTTGATGGACCTCGGTTGCTATCGCGGTCTGCGTCATCGTCGTGGTCTTCCAGTGCGCGGTCAGCGTACCAAGACTAACGCGCGTACCCGTAAAGGTCCGCGTAAGCCGATCCGCAAGTAATCGCCCCAGCGAATCGACAGGAAATTAATCATGGCTAAACCTGCTGCTCGTCCTCGTAAAAAAGTTAAAAAGACAGTGGTTGATGGCATCGCCCACATCCATGCTTCTTTTAACAACACAATCGTGACCATCACCGACCGTCAAGGCAACGCTCTTTCCTGGGCTACCTCCGGTGGTTCGGGTTTCCGCGGTTCCCGCAAGTCCACCCCGTTTGCTGCTCAAGTAGCTGCTGAACGTGCTGGTCAAGCTGCGCTGGAATACGGCCTGAAAAACCTCGACGTTAACGTCAAAGGTCCAGGCCCAGGTCGTGAATCTGCAGTCCGCGCTTTGAACGGCTGTGGCTACAAGATCGCCAGCATCACCGACGTGACGCCAATCCCGCACAACGGGTGCCGTCCGCCGAAGAAGCGCCGCGTGTAATCCAGGAGATTGTAAAGAATGGCTCGTTACATTGGTCCAAAATGCAAACTCGCTCGTCGCGAAGGCACCGATCTCTTTCTGAAGAGCGGCGTGCGCGCGATCGAATCGAAGTGCAACATCGAAGCAGCACCTGGTATCCACGGCCAACGCCGCGGTCGCCAGTCCGATTACGGCACCCAACTGCGTGAAAAGCAGAAGGTCCGTCGTATCTACGGCGTTCTCGAGCGTCAATTCAGCGGCTACTACAAAGAAGCTGCTGGCAAGAAAGGCGCAACTGGCGAAAACCTGTTGCAGCTGCTCGAATGCCGTCTGGACAACGTTGTATACCGTATGGGTTTTGGCTCTACTCGTGCCGAATCCCGTCAGCTGGTATCGCACAAGTCGATCAGCGTTAACGGTCAGACCGTAAACGTTCCGTCTTACCAGGTTCGTGCTGGTGACGTGGTCGCAGTTCGCGAGAAAGCAAAGAACCAACTTCGCATTGTCCAAGCTCTCGATCTGTGTGCCCAACGTGGCCGCGTAGAATGGGTAGAAGTAGACACTGAGAAGAAGTCGGGCGTTTTCAAGAACGTTCCAGCTCGCAGTGATCTGTCCGCCGACATCAACGAAAGCCTGATTGTCGAGCTCTACTCCAAGTAAGGGCTAGAAAATAGGTGCATCCATGCAGATTTCGGTAAATGAGTTCCTGACACCCCGCCATATTGATGTGCAGGTTGTCAGTCCAACCCGCGCCAAGATCACTCTCGAGCCTCTCGAGCGTGGTTTCGGCCACACCCTGGGCAACGCGCTGCGCCGCATCCTGTTGTCCTCAATGCCCGGCTGTGCAGTAGTCGAGGCCGAGATTGACGGTGTGCTCCACGAGTACAGCGCCATCGAAGGTGTACAGGAAGACGTAATTGAAATCCTGTTGAACCTTAAAGGTCTGGCTATCAAGCTGCACGGTCGAGACGAAGTTACGCTGACCTTGTCGAAGAAGGGTTCGGGGGTGGTTACCGCTGCCGATATTCAGCTGGATCATGATGTCGAGATCGTTAACCCCGATCACGTAATCGCTAACCTGGCGTCTAACGGCGCCCTGAACATGAAGCTCACCGTAGCTCGTGGTCGTGGTTATGAACCGGCAGACTCGCGTCAGAGCGATGAAGACGAAAGCCGCAGCATCGGTCGCTTGCAGCTTGACTCTTCGTTCAGCCCGGTTCGCCGTATCGCATACGTGGTGGAAAACGCCCGTGTCGAACAGCGTACTAACCTGGACAAGCTGGTTATTGATCTGGAAACCAACGGTACCCTGGATCCTGAAGAGGCTATCCGCCGTGCTGCAACCATTCTGCAACAGCAGTTGGCTGCGTTCGTCGACCTCAAAGGTGACAGTGAGCCAGTGGTTGTTGAGCAGGAAGACGAGATCGATCCGATCCTGCTTCGCCCGGTTGACGATCTGGAACTGACTGTACGTTCGGCTAACTGCCTTAAGGCGGAAAACATCTACTACATCGGTGACCTGATTCAGCGTACCGAAGTAGAGCTGTTGAAGACTCCGAACCTTGGCAAGAAATCCTTGACTGAAATCAAGGACGTTCTGGCCTCCCGCGGTCTGTCCCTCGGCATGCGCCTCGACAACTGGCCGCCTGCAAGTCTTAAGAAGGACGACAAGGCGACTGCCTGATCGTCGTAATCACCGAACGTTGTGTTTGGTAAGGAATGAACCATGCGTCATCGTAAAAGTGGTCGTCACCTGAGCCGCACCAGCTCGCACCGCAAGGCCATGTTTCAAAACATGGCGGTGTCGCTGTTCGAGCACGAGCTGATCAAAACTACACTGCCAAAAGCCAAAGAACTGCGCCGCGTTGCTGAGCCGCTGATCACTTTGGCCAAGACAGACAGCCTGGCTAACCGCCGTCTGGCTTTCGACCGTACTCGTTCGAAAGCTATCGTTGGTAAGCTCTTCAACGACCTGGGCAAGCGTTACGCTACCCGTGAGGGTGGCTACCTGCGCATCCTCAAGTGCGGTTTCCGCACTGGCGACAACGCGCCTATGGCGTACGTCGAGTTGGTTGATCGTCCTGTCGGCGGTGAAGCTGTATCCGCTGAGTAAGACGTCAGTCTGAAACAAGGAACCGGGCCTAGTGCCCGGTTTTTTGTGCGTGTGAGAAAACGCGCTGTTCGTACAAGCTTCCTTGCTGTTCATGCCTTCAGTATATGAGCGGGATTGTTGGTAGTATTTTTCTATTGATGTCTGCAAATTAATGAATTTGTAGGTGCCATGATTGATGGTCAATACTCCCTTCCACGCCGATTAGCCGGCAGTTCCAAACTGACAAAGGATGAGATCGCATGAGCCAGAATAAAACGCTTACGACCGCCAGTGGCGCTCCTGTCGCCGACAATCAGAATTCCCGCTCCGCCGGCCCTCGTGGCCCTTTGCTGCTCGACGATTTCCACCTGATCGAGAAGCTTGCGCACTTCAATCGTGAAAACATTCCTGAGCGTCGTGTGCACGCCAAAGGTTCGGGTGCCTACGGTACGTTCACCGTGACTCGCGACATCACTGAGTACACCAGCGCCAAGCTGTTTGAGTCCGTCGGCAAACAAACTCCGACCTTCCTGCGATTCTCCACTGTAGGTGGCGAACGTGGTTCGGCTGACACCGAGCGTGATCCGCGCGGTTTCGCCCTGAAGTTCTACACAGAAGAAGGCAACTGGGACATTGTTGGTAACAACACGCCGGTGTTCTTCATTCGCGACCCGCTGAAATTCCCCGACTTTATCCACACCCAAAAGCGCCTGCCGCAAAGCAACCTGAAAAGCGCGCAGGCGATGTGGGATTTTTGGTCGCATTCGCCTGAGGCGTTGCACCAGGTCACTATCCTGTTCTCGGACCGTGGCATCCCTGACGGCTATCGCCACATGCATGGCTTCGGTAGCCACACCTACAGCCTGATTAACGCCAATGGCGTGCGTCACTGGGTGAAATGGCACTACAAAACCAGGCAAGGGATCAAGAACCTCGCTCCTGCAGAAGCGGCGCGCTTGGCCGGTACTGACCCGGATTACGCACAGCGCGACCTGTTCGGCGCCATTGAACGCGGTGACTTCCCGAAATGGAGTGTCAATATCCAGATCATGACCGAGGCCCAAGCTGAGGCTCATTACGAAAACCCGTTTGACGTGACCAAAACCTGGTCGCAGAAAGAGTTTCCGCTGATCGAAGTGGGTGAGTTGGAGCTCAACCGTAATCCGTTGAATTACTTCGCTGAAGTCGAGCAGGCGGCGTTCGGTCCGAGCAATATGGTCCCCGGCGTCGGTCTGTCGCCTGACCGCATGCTGCAAGGTCGCGTGTTCGCTTACGCTGATGCTCACCGCTACCGTGTTGGGACCAATCACCAGCAGCTGCCGGTGAATGCGCCTCGCAGCCCGGTCAACACTTACCAGCGCGATGGCTCCATGGCGTTTGGCGCCAATGGTGGTGCAGCACCGAACTACGAGCCGAACAGCTACGTAGAATCACCGAAACAGGCACCGCGCTACGCGGAACCCGCTTTGGCCTTGAGTGGCGCGGCTGATCGTTATGATCATCGCGAAGATACCGACTACTACAGCCACGCTGGTGCGCTGTTCCGCCTGATGAGCGATGAGCAGAAAACGCTGCTGATCAACAATATTGCCGGCGCAATGGCAGGTGTTTCCAGCGATGTGGTTGATCGCCAATTGCAGCATTTCTTCAAGGCCGACCCGGCGTATGGAGAAGCAATCGCAAAGGCACTCAACGTACAGCTTAACTAAGTCTAAACGATAAGCAGAACCGCCCTCATTTGGGCGGTTTTTGCGTTATTTAAACTGCTTTTCTCAGAATATCTTCGCTTTTATAGCGTCGGGCGAGTGACCTTCCGGTCAGGTTGGTTCAAACTACAGACTTTCAAGCAGGGAGATGTAGGGCGATGCAAGGTCACCCAGACGTAATCGATTACCTCAACACGTTGCTGACAGGCGAACTGGCAGCCCGTGATCAATATTTCGTCCATTCGCGGATGTATGAGGACTGGGGTTTCACCAAGCTCTACGAACGTATCAACCACGAGATGGAAGAAGAAGCCGGGCACGCTGATGCCCTGATGCGTCGAATTCTGATGCTCGAAGGCACGCCTCGCATGCGTCCGGACGACCTTGATGTTGGCACCACTGTGCCGGACATGCTCGCCGCTGACCTGCGCCTGGAATACAAAGTCCGCGCCGCGCTCTGCAAGGGCATTGAACTCTGCGAGCAGCACAAGGACTATGTCAGCCGCGAGATGCTGCGGGTTCAATTGCATGACACCGAAGAAGACCACACCTACTGGCTTGAAAAGCAGATGGGTCTGATCAAGTTGATCGGTCTCGAGAATTACCTGCAATCCCACGCCTAATTGCACCGATACAAAAAGCCCCTGTCACTGAGCAAGTGACAGGGGCTTTTTTTTGAGCCGGATTCAGGCCCGATCACGCTCCAGCAGTGGCTTGAGGTAGAAGCCGGTATGCGACTGCTTCATCTCGGACACGTCTTCAGGCGTTCCGACGGCAATGATCTGCCCACCCTTGGAACCACCTTCCGGCCCCAGGTCCACCAACCAGTCGGCGGTCTTGATCACGTCCAGGTTGTGCTCGATCACTACCACGGTATTGCCGTGGTCGCGCAGACGATGCAACACGTCGAGCAGTTGCTGGATATCCGCAAAGTGCAGGCCGGTGGTCGGCTCATCGAGGATGTACAGGGTCTTGCCGGTATCACGCTTTGACAGCTCACGAGACAGTTTCACCCGCTGGGCTTCACCGCCGGACAGCGTCGTCGCCGATTGCCCCAGCTTGATGTAGGAAAGGCCTACGTCCATCAACGTCTGAAGCTTACGCGCCAAGGCTGGAACCGCGTCGAAGAACACCCGGGCTTCCTCGATGGTCATCTCGAGGGTTTCGTGGATGCTCTTGCCCTTGTACTTGATCTCCAGCGTCTCGCGGTTGTAGCGCTTGCTCTTGCAGACGTCGCACGGGACATAGATGTCCGGCAGGAAGTGCATTTCCACCTTGATCAGGCCATCGCCCTGACAAGCTTCGCAGCGCCCGCCCTTCACGTTGAAGGAGAAACGCCCCGGCCCGTAACCGCGGGAGCGGGATTCTGGCACGCCGGCGAACAACTCGCGAATCGGCGTGAACAGCCCGGTATAGGTCGCGGGGTTGGAGCGCGGCGTGCGACCGATCGGGCTCTGGTCGATGTCCACAACCTTGTCCAGATGTTCCAGGCCTTTAATGCTGTCGTGAGCAGCTGCTTCCAGGGTCGTTGCCCCATTGAGTGCCGTAGCGCTCAAAGGAAACAGAGTATTGTTGATCAGCGTCGACTTGCCCGAACCGGAAACACCCGTGACGCAGGTCAACAGGCCGATCGGAATCTCCAGATCGACATTGCGCAAATTGTTGCCGCGAGCGCCCTTGAGGGCCAGCGACAACTTCTTGTTACGCGGCGTGCGTTTGGCTGGCACTGCGATCTTCACTCGCCCCGACAAGTACTTGCCGGTCAGCGAATCAGGGTGAGCCATGACCTCGGCCGGCGTACCTTCGGCGACGATATGCCCACCGTGTACACCCGCGCCCGGGCCGATATCCACCACATAGTCGGCCAGACGAATCGCGTCTTCGTCGTGCTCGACCACGATCACCGTGTTGCCGATGTCGCGCAGGTGCTTGAGGGTGCCCAGCAGTCGGTCGTTGTCCCGCTGGTGCAGGCCAATTGACGGTTCATCGAGGATGTACAGAACCCCCACCAGGCCGGCGCCAATCTGACTGGCCAGGCGGATACGCTGGGCCTCACCGCCGGACAGAGTGTCGGCACTGCGATCCAGTGACAGATAGTCCAGGCCAACGTTGACCAGGAACTGCAAACGCTCGCGGATTTCCTTGAGAATCTTGTCGGCAATTTCGCCACGGCGGCCGGTCAGTTTCAGTACGCCGAAATATTCACACGCGTCGCCAATCGGCAGATTGGTTACAGCCGGCAAGGTCTTCTCGCCAACCCACACGTGCCGCGCCTCGCGACGCAGACGGGTGCCACGGCAATCGGGGCAGGGCTGGGTGCTGAGGAATTTGGCCAGTTCTTCACGGACCGAAGCCGACTCGGTTTCGCGGTAGCGGCGTTCCAGGTTCGGCACGATGCCTTCGAACGGGTGCGAGCGTTTGACGATGTCGCCACGGTCGTTCAGGTATTTGAAGTCGACGTTCTGCGAGCCACTGCCATGCAGGATGAATTTCTGCTGATCGGCCGGCAGGTCGTTGAACGGCACTTCAAGGCTGAACTTGTAGTGCGAGGCCAGCGAGCCAAGCATCTGGAAGTAATAGACGTTGCGCCGGTCCCAGCCACGAATCGCGCCTTCGGCCAGGGTCAGTTCACCGTTCACCAGTCGTTTGGTGTCGAAGAACTGCTTAACCCCCAGGCCATCGCAAGTCGGGCAAGCGCCAGCCGGGTTGTTGAAGGAGAACAGCTTGGGTTCCAGCTCGCTGATGGCATGACCGCAGATCGGGCAGGCGAAGCGCGCGGAGAAGATGATTTCTTCGCCGGGCTCGTCGTCCATTGGCGCGACCAGGGCGATGCCGTCTGCCAGTTTCAGCGCGGTCTCGAACGATTCGGCCAAGCGTTGTTGCAGATCAGCGCGGACCTTGAAGCGGTCGACCACGACGTCGATCGAATGCTTCTTCTGTTTATCCAGCTTCGGCAGCTCGTCCAGCTCGCACAGTCTGCCGTTGACTCGGGCTCGTACAAAACCCTGGGCGCGCAGTTCTTCGAAGACCGAAAGATGTTCGCCTTTGCGCTCACGGATCACCGGGGCCAGCAGCATCAGTTTGCTGCCCTCCGGTTGTGCCAGCACCAGGTCGACCATCTGGCTGACGGTCTGGGCTTCCAGCGGAATGTCGTGGTCCGGGCAGCGCGGAATACCGACGCGAGCGTAGAGCAGGCGCAGGTAGTCGTAGATTTCGGTAATGGTGCCAACCGTCGAACGCGGGTTGTGCGAGGTCGACTTCTGTTCGATGGAGATCGCTGGCGACAGACCTTCGATGGTGTCGACGTCAGGTTTTTCCATCATCGACAGGAACTGCCGGGCGTAGGCCGACAGCGATTCGACATAACGGCGCTGGCCTTCGGCGTACAGCGTGTCGAAGGCCAGGGACGACTTGCCGGATCCGGACAGGCCGGTGATGACGATCAGTTTGTCCCGTGGCAGGGTCAGGTCGATGTTCTTCAGGTTGTGGGTTCGGGCCCCACGAATCAGGATCTTGTCCAAAGTGGCCTCGCTCGGCGGGCGTCGAAAACGTAGGAGTATACGGCCAAATACTGGATGGATGCACACTATCAAATGCGGAGTGCGCAGCCTTAGATGAAGACTGCGTCATCTGCGCGCGTCATAGCGTCGCGATATACCCCGTCAATCGATGGGACTGGTAGAATCGCCGCCGGTTCACATGAGGTTTTTCCATGCACGATCCCCACAGCGAACGCATGAGTGGCAGTGAGACCCGCGCAGCAAGCGGTCTGGCCCTGGTGTTCGCCTTCCGTATGCTTGGCATGTTCATGGTGTTGCCGGTGCTGGCGACCTATGGGATGGACCTGGCAGGAGCGACCCCGGCCCTCATCGGGTTGGCGATTGGCGCTTACGGCCTGACCCAGGCGATCTTTCAGATCCCTTTCGGCTTCATTTCCGACCGCATCGGTCGCCGGCCGGTGATTTACCTGGGCCTGATCATCTTCGCCCTGGGGAGTGTGCTGGCGGCCAATGCCGATTCGATCTGGGGCGTCATCGCCGGACGCATCCTGCAAGGCGCAGGGGCGATTTCCGCGGCGGTCATGGCGTTGCTGTCAGACCTGACCCGGGAACAGCATCGGACCAAAGCCATGGCCATGATCGGCATGACGATTGGTCTGTCGTTCGCTGTCGCCATGGTTGTAGGACCATTGCTGACCCGTGTCTTTGGCCTGTCCGGGTTGTTCTTCGCCACCGGTGGCATGGCGCTGGTCGGCATCGTCATCGTGATGTTCATGGTGCCGCGTGCAACCGGGCCGTTGCAGCACCGTGAATCCGGCGTTGCGCGCCAGGCGCTGATACCGACACTCAAGCATCCGGACCTGCTGCGCCTGGACCTGGGTATTTTTGTGTTGCACGCGATGTTGATGTCGAGCTTCGTGGCATTGCCCCTGGCCCTGGTCGAAAAAGCCGGGCTGCCCAAAGAGCAGCACTGGTGGGTGTACCTGACCGCACTGCTGATTTCCTTCTTCGCCATGATCCCGTTCATTATCTACGGCGAGAAGCGACGCAAAATGAAACGAGTTTTGCTCGGTGCCGTCGTGACGCTGATGCTCACTGAGCTATTCTTCTGGCAGTTCGGCGATAGCTTGCGGGCTCTGGTAATCGGCACGGTGGTGTTCTTCACCGCGTTCAATCTGCTGGAAGCCTCTTTGCCATCGTTGATCAGCAAGGTTTCACCGGCAGGCGGCAAGGGCACGGCGATGGGGGTTTATTCCACCAGCCAGTTCCTCGGTTCGGCGCTGGGCGGGATCCTCGGTGGCTGGATGTTCCAGCATGGCGGTTTGTCGGTTGTGTTCCTGGGATGTGCCGGGCTGGCTGCACTTTGGTTAGCCTTTGCTGTTACCATGCGTGAACCTCCGTATGTGACGAGCCTGCGCTTGCCGTTGTCGCCCGAAGCGATTCGAGAAGCTGGCCTGATCGAGCGCCTGAAGGCCGTCGTTGGAGTAACCGATGCAATCGTGGTTGCCGATGAAGCGGCGATTTACATCAAACTGGACACCGAATTATTGGATCGCACCACCCTCGAGCGCCTGGTGAACAACCCGGCCCCGACAGCGTGCGAAGCCTAGGAGAACGTTATGGCCCGTGGGGTTAACAAAGTCATATTGGTCGGCACTTGCGGCCAGGATCCCGAAGTTCGCTACTTGCCTAACGGTAACGCCGTGACCAACCTGAGTCTGGCGACCAGCGAACAATGGACCGACAAGCAAACCGGTCAGAAGGTCGAGAAGACCGAATGGCACCGTGTTTCGATGTTCGGCAAGGTTGCCGAGATCGCCGGCGAATACCTGCGTAAAGGTTCGCAGGTATACATCGAAGGCAAGCTGCAGACCCGCGAGTGGGAAAAAGACGGTATCAAGCGTTACACCACTGAAATCGTGGTCGACATGCAAGGCACCATGCAACTGCTGGGCGGCCGTCCACAGCAGGGCGACCAACAAGGCGGGGGCAATAACTACCAGCAGTCCGCCCCGGCTCCACGCCAACAGGCTCCGCGTCCGCAGCAGTCGGCACCGCAACAGTCGCGTCCGGCTCCTCAGCAGCAGGCCGCTCCTCAGCCGGCTCCGGATTTCGACAGCTTTGATGACGATATTCCGTTCTAAAAAAGCTGCTATCCAGTAAGCGATAAAAAAAGCGAAGCCATTAATCCGGCTTCGCTTTTTTGTGGGCGCTATTAACTGAATACAGCAGTCACATTGGCCCGTGCCGAGTGCAGTTTCTTGTAGCTATCAATCAACCGCAGGTGCCTGTCGAGCCCCTCCAGTTTTATGCTGGTCGGCGTCAAGCCATGGAAGCGCACGCTGCCGTCCACCGATCCGATCGCTGCATCCGTCCGCTCGTTGCCAAACATCCGGCGGAAATTGGCCTCGTAGTCTTCCAGTTTCAGGTCTTCGTCCAGCTTCATCTCCAGCACCACATTGACGGCCTGGTAGAACAAGCCACGCTCAACCGTGTTGTCGTTGTACTGCAGGAACATTTCCACCGCCTCTTTCGCCTCTTCAAATTGCTGCAAGGCGAGATAAATCAGCAGCTTCAACTCCAGGATCGTCAGCTGACCCCAAGCCGTATTGTCGTCGAATTCGATGCCGATCAAGGAGGTGATATCGGTGTAGTCGTCCAGCTCACTTTCCACCAGGCGCTCAACCAGCGCTTTCAGTTCGTCTTCGTCCAGGCGATGCAGGTTCAGGATGTCGGTGCGGAAGAACAGCGCTTTGTTGGTGTTATCCCAGATCAGATCGTCCGCGGGATAGATTTCCGAATAGTTCGGCACCAGGATGCGGCACGCCTTCGCGCCGATATGCTCGTAGACCGCCATGTACACTTCCTTGCCCATGCCTTCGAGAATGCCGAACAAGGTCGCGGCTTCCTCGGTGTTCGAGTTTTCACCCTGGCCGGAGAAGTCCCACTCCACGAATTCGTAATCCGATTTGGCACTGAAGAAGCGCCACGACACCACGCCGCTGGAGTCGATGAAGTGCTCGACGAAGTTGTTCGGCTCGGTCACCGCATGCCCTTCAAACGTCGGCTGGGGCAAGTCGTTGAGGCCTTCGAAGCTGCGGCCCTGCAGCAATTCGGTCAGGCTGCGTTCCAGCGCCACTTCCAGGCTCGGATGCGCGCCGAACGAGGCGAACACACCGCCGGTACGCGGGTTCATCAACGTAACGCACATCACCGGGAATTCACCGCCCAGGGACGCATCTTTCACCAGCACGGGGAACCCTTGCTCTTCCAGCGCCTGAATACCAGCCAGTATCCCGGGGTACTTCGCCAGCACATCGGCCGGCACATCCGGCAGGGCAAATTCACCTTCGATGATTTCGCGTTTTACCGCACGCTCGAAGATCTCCGACAGGCACTGCACCTGGGCTTCGGCCAGCGTGTTACCGGCACTCATGCCGTTGCTCAGGAACAGGTTTTCAATCAGGTTGGACGGGAAATACACCACCGCGCCATCCGACTGGCGCACGTACGGCAGCGAGCAGATGCCGCGCTCTTCATTGCCCGAGTTGGTATCGATCAGATGGGAGCCACGCAGCTCGCCGTCGCGGTTGTAAATCTTCAGGCAGTACTCGTCGAGAATTTCAGTTGGCAGCTCATCTTTACGGCCAGGCTTGAACCAGCGTTCGTCCGGGTAGTGCACAAACGCTGCGTTGGCGATGTCTTCGCCCCAGAACTGGTCGTTGTAGAAGAAGTTGCAGTTGAGTCGCTCGATAAACTCGCCCAACGCCGACGCCAAAGCGCCTTCCTTGGTCGCCCCCTTACCGTTGGTAAAGCACATCGGCGAGTGCGCATCGCGGATGTGCAGCGACCACACATTGGGCACGATATTGCGCCACGAAGCGATTTCGATCTTCATGCCCAAGTCCGCCAGAATGGCCGACATATTGGCGATGGTTTGCTCCAGCGGCAGATCCTTGCCCGCGATATAAGTGCTCGCCTCTGAACTGGACGCAGGCATTAGCAACGCCTGGGCATCGGCGTCGAGGTTTTCGACTTCTTCGATCACAAACTCAGGCCCGGCTTGCACCACTTTTTTCACGGTACAACGGTCGATGGAGCGCAGGATGCCCTGGCGGTCCTTGTCGGAGATGTCCGCCGGCAACTCGACCTGGATCTTGAAAATCTGGTTGTAGCGGTTTTCCGGATCAACAATGTTGTTCTGCGACAGGCGGATGTTATCCGTGGGAATACTGCGAGTGTCGCAGTACAACTTCACGAAATAAGCCGCACACAAAGCCGATGAAGCCAGAAAGTAGTCGAACGGACCCGGTGCCGAGCCATCGCCCTTGTAGCGGATAGGTTGATCGGCCACCACCGTGAAGTCATCGAACTTGGCTTCAAGTCGAAGGTTGTCGAGAAAGTTGACCTTGATTTCCATGGGGGATTACCAGAATAACGGCTAAACGAATGGCCGCCATTATCCGGTATTTCAGCCGTAAGTCTTGCGGACATCGTACTTATGTCCACACCGGCGATGGATGGGTCAGTCGAGTATCAGGTGCGGCAAGAAACGGCTCGAATCCTTGGTGATCAAACTGTTGTCTTCCCGCACGCCGATACCGGCCGCTTGATCGCCGATAACCCAGGAACCCACCAGCGTAAAGCTGTCGCCAAACTTCGGCAGCGGGGCGAACTCCTGAAGGATAAATGGCGCGTCGGTGTAGGGCCCGTCCTCTTTCACGATCAGACCGTCAGCGGTTTGCAGCTCAATGTTGGCGCCTTCCCGGGAGAAGAACGGCTTGCGCACCCAGCCTTTGGGCACCGCTTTGCTCGGGTCGGCATCCAGGTGCGCCGCGAGCAGGTTCGGGTGACCTTTGTTGAACTCCCACAGCAACGGCAGGATGCCCTTGTTGGAGATGATTGATTTCCAGGCCGGCTCGAAAAACTGTGTATCGCTCTGGGCAATCGCTGCACCGAAGGGTTCGTGGAAGATGAACTCCCAGGCATGCAGTTTGAACAGGTGAGGAATCCAGCGATCTTCAAGGTCGACGAAACGTCCGTCACTGGTGAGGCCGATGTCTTCGATATCGATGTGCCGTGACTCGATGCCAACCTTTTCCGCGATCAGGCGCAAGTAGTCGGTGGTGCCTTTGTCTTCGACCGAGTCTTTCATCGAGGCGAAATAGAAGGGATGTTTGAGCTGCAGCTGGGCAAAGGCTTGATGCAGCTTGGTGTCGATGCTGTTGAACTGGTCGGCATGCTTGGGCAGCAAGCCGCGTTCGATGCATTGCTCCAGCCAGCCCCATTGAAACGCCGCGGCCTCATACAGGCTGGTCGGCGTGTCGTAGTTGAGTTCCAGCAACTTGGCCGGCCCGCTGCCGTTGTAGGAGAAGTCCATGCGCCCATACAGGTGCGGGTGGCCTTCGAGCCATGAAGTGCGAACCATGTCGAAGAATGGCGCGGGAATGCTCAGGCGCTCCAGCAGCTCCTCGCTCTGAACCACGCGGGCCACCAGGTCCATGCACATCTCATGAATCTCGGTGGTCGGGTCTTCGAGATCGTTCTCGATCTGTTTGAGCGTGAATTGGTAATACGCGCTCTCGTCCCAATAGGGTTCGTCGTCGATGGTATGGAACAGAAAACCAAGAGATTCGGCGGTCTGTTTCCAGTCATGACGTTCTGCGCAGAGGATCTTCTTCATGGTGCCCGTTCCTTAACTGCTCGATCGGCCAGCACTGCTCGAACCGCCCCAACCGCTGCGGGCGCTGGCTTTGCTGCCGAAGCCGCCACGGGAGGTGGATGAGGCAACGGACATCGGCTTGCTGCCGGAACGGATTGAGTCGGCGTAGCTGCTGCTGCCATACCTCGCCTGATTGGACTTGGTAAAGGTTGAGCCTTTGGAAATCCGCTGGTTGAGCGTCGAGGAGCCATAGTTGCCGCGATCATCGCGGTAGCGGTAGACCGGCTCGGAGAAGTAGCTGTTGCGGTTGCTGCTCAGCATGTTGCCGATCAGCAGACCGGTCAGCAGGCTGGTGCCGGAGAACCCGGAGCCGCCACTGTTCGCTTCCGAGGCTGGTAATTGAGCCTTGGCTGCGTCCACTTGGGATTGTGTTACCTCGCCATCGGCAGTCAGTTCGAAGCCACCCAGCTTGGGGATGAACTTGCCGGCGGAATCCTGTTGGCACCAGTCGGCGACAAAGTCGGCATCGCAATCGGCCTGGTTGTCGTAGACCGGCGCGATGCGGCGGTGCTCGGCCATGGCGCTCATGTAGGCGTCAGAGCAGACGTCCACCGGGAGCTTTTCATCGGCGCACTGCTGAACGGACTGGAAGTTGTATTTCTTCTGCACCGGGTAGGTTTTTTCCGCTTGCCCGCAGCCTGATATCGCCATGGCGACCGACGCTGCCAGCGAGAGCTGAACGTACTTGCTTCGTTTCATCGGGATCTCCGTGGCGCAATCAGTTCTGGGAAGGGGTCATGCAAGCGGCGTTCAACATGCCGACGCTGATGGCCACTGCCGCGATATAGATACCCGCAGCGATTTCACCTTTTTTAATGCGTTCAGAGGCGCCTTTAAGCACCAGGCTGGTCACCAGAAACGCCAGCAGTTGTACGAAAGCGGCGATCACTGCCCAGACGACGAAATCCAGAATGCTGATCGAATAGGCAATCACATTACTGGCCGGAATAGCGAAACCGATGATGGCGCCACCCAGCGCGATCGCGGCCGCAACGTTGCCCGAGCGGATCAGTTCGAACTCTTTGTGCGGCGTGATTCGGGTGTAGATGAACTGGAACAGCGCGAATAGCACGGTGGCGCCGAGGATGTACAAAACAAACCCGAGCACGGCGGCTTTATTCAGGGAGATGGAGAGCGCTTCAAGCATGGACTTCTTCCTTTTTAAAAAGTGTTCAGGTCAGTGGTGTACAGCGAAATGCCCAGCGAAGTGCTCAAGCTGATAGTGCCTTCGGCGTCTTCTTCGACGGAAAACAGCAGGAATTCCCGGCGGTCGGTCAGGCCGGTTTCGCGGGCGTACAGCATCGAACGGTGTTCGATACTGTAGGACTCATCCGGGTTTTTCAGGTGTTCGCTCAGCGCCACCAGTTCCGTCTGGCCGTTCTCGGTGCCCCATTCGCGAGTGTATTCGACACCGTTGTGGGTGTAGGTCGGCAGGCCGATCAGGCTTTGAGGGCCGGCCAGCCGACGCAGCTCCGCTTCACTGTTGATGGTGATGTAACTGAGGTAATTGAACAGGATCACCGACTCGACCTGTCCGGCGATGTCGCCGGTGGTGTGCACTTGCAGCCAGTAGTCTTCGTCGTTCATGTAATAACGCGACAGCCAGGTCGACTGCCCGAGTTCAATGGTGCCGGCGCTCCAGACTTGCTGGGAGCCAGGGATAACCACAGCCGTGTTGCCGTCGAGCAACAATTTCAGAGTCGTGTCGAACATCACGCTCTTGCCCAATGCCAGGCCCAGCGGACCGATGGTGGGCAGGGTTTCGTTGGCTGTCCATTTCGATTCCGTATTCGCTTTCGGGGCCTCAAGCCCCATCAACTGTTTAAACCATCCCATTGGTGATTTCCTTGAGGCGAGTGGAGGCGATGTAGAAGAGTTCGCCGCCCTCAACGCGAGTGGCGCCGGGCGGGTTGATCGAAGGCTGTCGGGCGCCCTTGGCGCGGTAGCCGATAAGGGTCGCGTTATGCTGTTCTTTCATCTGTGCGTACAGATCGCCGAACGTGGCTTCAAAGGTCTCGGGCAGTCTCATCAGGTATTGGGTCGCGCCTTGACCCACGCATAGCAGTTCATTGATGACCGCAGACGAGCCCGGATCCTGAGAGGCGCGTACCAACATCTCGATGGCCATGCTCGAGGTGCATTCCAGGCTGGGCGCGTAGGCGCTGGCAAGGGCAGCGATTTCACTTTCATTGAAGTGGGCGACCACATGCCCGACAGGGCTCAGTTGATTGACCGCCAGGACGGTGGCCAGGGTCAGATCGTCTGAATGGGTTCGCACCAGGACGCGTTCGGCACCGGGAACGCCGGCCCGCAGCAACAGCGCGGCAGAGGACAGGCTTTCGCCTTTGATAAAGTCCGCTTTGCCCGGCATGGGATTTTCTTCGAGGTCGCAATCGCAAATGACGATCAGGTTGTCATTGGAGGTTTCGTCCTGCAGCAATAATTCAATGACCCGCTCGCTGGACGCGCCTTCCCAGCCAATGAGAACGGTATGGCCGACCTTGCCGGTGAAATCGCCTTTGCCCTTCATGCCTTTTCTCCATACATCGATGACACTGCTGGTGGTTTTGCCGATGGCTGCCGTCAGCAGCGCAATGCCCCCGAGCATGACCCAGGTGGCCACGAAAATTCGTCCCGCCGATGTCTGTGGCGCAAGATCGCCATAGCCGACGGTGAGCGTGGTGGTGAGATAGAAATAGGTAAACGTGGCGGGAGCGGTGAGGTGTTGTTCGCCCAGAATCACCAGGCCGATATAGGCCGTGCTCAGGTGTATGCCCAACGCAATGGCCAAGCCTGCCCAGCCGAATCGATGGAAGAAGGACGCGGCGTATGTGCGCAATAAAAGGAAAATCGACATTACATCCCTGACTCCATGGGGGGCTCATTCCTGGCGACGTAATCGCTCTGGCGTCTGAGTGCTCAAATGCGGTTACCGGGCGGCATTAAACCTGCTGCGCGGCGTAGATAACAGTACCTTGGCTGCAATAAATCCGGCGATCGCACCAAAGATATGCCCTTCGAAGGACATGCCCTGGCGAGGAAGGAAGCCAAAGATCAGGCCGCCATAGAGCAGGACCACGACACTGGCCGTTATCAGGTTGCTCCAGCTCCTCTGGAACCAGGCGCGCGACAGCAGGTACGCCCACAGCCCGAATACCCATCCGCTGGCACCGATGTGTACGCCTGCAAAACCGAACAGCCAGACCAGCGTACCGCCCAGCAGAATAATGATGGCGCTGACGGCCATGAACCGGCTGAGCCCTTCGACAATGACCAAAGTACCGAGGATCAAAAAGGCAATCAGGTTGGTGCTCAGGTGCGCAAAGGACCCGTGCAAGAAAGGCGAGGTGATGATGCCGACCAGTCCGTGCAGTGTTCTCGGGACCAGGCCGAAGGTAATAAGGCTGTAGCCGGTCGCCACATTGAGCAGTTGCAGCGCGACCATGAAGAGGGCCACGCCTGCGATCGTCTTGAAACCCTTCAGGGCATCCATCCTTGACCTCGACTCGACAAAAAAGAAGGGCATTGAATTAATGCCTGTCAGTTAAGAGATAGAACAAGCACTGAGTAAAATTGTGGCGAGGGAGCTTGCTCCCGCTGGACTGCGCAGCAGTCCTGTTTTTTGGGACCGCTTCGCGGCCCAGCGGGAGCAAGCTCCCTCGCCACAGGTTCAGTGCGCTTGACTGACTGACATCAAGGCAATGAATGTCCTTCCTTGTACGCAGTAACCGGTTTACTCAGCCGATTTTTTCTTCAGGCGTTCCAGAATCGCATTGGCGCTGCCTTCGTTCGGCGTGATGCCGGCTTCACGCAGCTTGCGCTCCAGGTCGGTGCCGGTCGACGCATCGGCCAGTTGGTCCTGGGCTTCCAGTTCAGCGGCGCGTTGCTGCTGCTTGGCTTGCAGGCGGTTCAGAGTACCGACGGCGGTTTCCAGCTTACCGTTGGCGCCGCCACTGGCGATCGAAGCACTGACTTGGGCTTTCTGTACGCTTTCACGCGCCTTGGCCATGTCCACTTGCTGACGCAGGCTTTTGATGCGGTTTTCGGCCTTGGTGATGTCTTTGCGCATGTTGTCCGCGTAACCACCAAATTCGGTGGCCTGCTTTTGCTCGACATCCAGTTCATTGGTCAGGGTCGAAATGGCTTCGGCCACTTCCAGTGCCAGGTCTTCGCGGTTGGCCTGGATCGCGGCCAGAGCCTTGGATTCCAGGTCCTTGATCTTGGCGTTGTACTCGCTGACGCGATCAGCCGACAGTTTGTGCTTGGCCATGATAGTGACCAGCTCACGCTTGGCGTTGGCCAGCGCGCTGTCAGCATCGCGAATTTCCTGGTCGAGGATGCGCAGGGCCTGTTGGTCGACGATCGATTCGCCGACTTCGTTGGCACCGCCACGCAGCGCGGTGAACAATTTGCTCCAGATGGACTGAGTCATTGGATATTTCCTGTTCCCGAAAAATTAGATGAAGAAACGTTCAAAGGCTTCGCTGGCGCGCTGGACGTTGTCGACGAGGGTTTTGACCTCGGTCACGACGTTGGTCAGGCTGGAGTCGGAGCTGAGTGCGCCGAACATGTTGTAAACGATCTGCCCGTTGGGCATGGACTCGATACCGATCGAGGACAGTGGGAACATTTCCCGGCTGCGCAGAACAGCATCATTGAATGCCGGTACGTCGTTGATGGACTCGATATCGACCAGAACGGTATCGACGATGACCTGATCGCCAACCACCGCGATGTAAATCGGCAAGCCACCGAACTCGTTCATTTCCAGCTTGATGCTGGACTCGGAACCTTGAACGAGGGAGAGGGTGATGTCGTTCGAAACCACTTCGTCGAGGGCCTGAAGGGCGCTGTAGAGGCGATCGATGTTCCAGTTATTACCTGCGCTCATGTAATTCTCCGACATGAATGAGCCAGCCAGAATCGGTTGGCGTAGCTGTTTCTCCATCTGCTTGAGCAGGCTTCGGTTTTCGGGAAGCACCCAAGTCTCGTGTTTCACATAACCGGCGGCACCCAGGCCCGCACGCATCTGCTTCATATAGAAACTAGATGGTTTTTTCGCGGACGGTTTCGAGCGCTCTCCCTTTTGGCTCGCTGAATCGGTCACAGATCCGGTAGGCGGATCTGATGGAGAGCTGCTTTTCATGATGCTGACCTCGTTGTGAAAAAACTCACGCGTGAGAAACACTACAGGCAATTTTTGCGGACCTCAATAGATCACGCGTGAGATTTTTCGAGCGTCGCGCAGGCATCGAAATCCTTGTGGGAGCGAGCCTGCTCGCGATGACGGCGGCACATTCAGCATCAATGCTGGCTGATCCGTCGCTATCGCGAGCAGGCTCGCTCCCACAGGGGCTTCACTTAACCAGCCAGAAAATCATCGGTGGACACCACGCTGGCATAGGCAAAACCCAGGGACGACATGAAGGCGGCGTGAACGTGGGCGGCCGGGACGGTGATGCCATTGAACTCCAGGTCGCGGGTGGCGCAGGCGTCGTGAATCACCGTGACGGTATAGCCCAGGTCGGCGGCGGCGCGGGTGATGCCGTCAATGCACATGTGGCTCATGCTGCCGACGATTACCAGGTGTTCGATGCCTTGCTGGTCGAGGATGGCTTCCAGTTCGGTTTCGCGAAACGAGTTGACGAAATGTTTGAGCACCACCGGCTCGTCGGCGCGGTTGAGGACTTTAGGGTGCAACTTCGCGCCGTCGGAGCCCGGAGTGAAGAACGGCGCGGCGTCGGAGGTGAATTCGTGGCGGATATGCACCACCGGATCACCGGTCTCGCGAAACGCCTGAATCATCCGTGCGGCGTTGTCTGCTGCGGCGTCGGCGCCGACCAAAGGCCACTTGCCCTGGGGGAAGTAGTCGTTCTGGATATCGACTACGATGAGTGCTTGCTTGGCCATGGGGGTTTCCTTGAAGTGTTTGTTGGGTGTGGATCAAGTATCAGGTTTTGCTGGCCGTCCGAGGATTGGCCGCACCGACAATAGACGGGGGAAAAGTGACAATGGGCGTGGAAAGGGCAGTCACCGAACTGGGAGTGCTGATCTATCCCGGTGCGCAGATGGCGGCGGTGCATGGGTTGACGGATCTGTTCGGCGTGGCCAACCGGATCGCCGCCGAGCATCAGTCGGCGCAGCTGCCGTTGCTGCGGGTCAGTCATTGGCAGGTCGAGGGTGATCAAGTGCCCGAGCGGGTCTATGACACTCATCCCGGCCCGGCCGGCGCATTGGTTGCCGTGTTGATTCCGCCCTCGATCGCAGGTTTTTCCGAGGGGCAGGCGCCCCAAGGGCTGATTCGCTGGCTTCGTCAGCAACATGCCAACGGTGCGACCCTCGGCGGCGTCTGTGTGGGGTCTATTTTGTTGGCTGAAAGCGGCCTGCTCGACGGCCGCAGCGCCACCACCCACTGGACCTCGGCCAAAGCCTTTGCCGAGCGTTACCCGGCGATCAAGCTCAAGGCTGACACGCCGATTGTCGACGATGGTGACCTGATCACCACCGCCGGGTTGATGGCCTGGTCAGAGTTGGGATTGCGGTTGGTGAACCGCTTGCTCGGGCCGAGCATTGCCACCGGCACGGCGCGGTTTCTGGTGGTGGAACACAGCGACAGCGCGAGCGAGTGCGGCAGTAATTTTTCACCGATTCTCAACCATGGCGATGCGTCGATTCTCAAGGTCCAGCATTGGCTGCAAAGCACTGGGGCGACCGATGTCTCGCTGGCGGCAATGGCCGAGCGGGCGGGGCTGGAAGAGCGCACTTTCCTGCGGCGATTCCGTGCGGCGACCGGGTTGAAACCCACCGAGTACTGCCAACATCTGCGGGTTGGCAAGGCGCGGGAAATGCTCGAATTCACCAACGGCACCATTGATCACATTGCCTGGACCGTGGGTTACCAGGACCCGAGTGCGTTTCGGGCAACGTTCAAGAAGATTACCGGGCTTGCGCCGAGTGATTACCGGGCGCGGTTTGGTGTGTCTGCGACCGCAGTCGTGGCTCGGTAGCGAGCATAACCGCAGATCTAAAATGTGGGAGCGAGCAGGCTCGCTTCCCACACGGGTTAGGTGGCAGGTTTTGAGTCGTGCAAAATGCCGGGAGTATTGAAAGGTGTCGTGCAGAATAAAACAGGCTTTGTGCTACTACCTGTTTCGCAATTGGCTGATTTAAAGACCGTTTCTTTCCAGCCGCCGTTGGCCTGATCTCTGCACCTCCTTCAACTACATTCATCAAGCGCAAATTGAAGGGGAACGCATGACCCCAACAAACCGCAAGAAACTGGTGCTCGCCCATTCGGTACGCCCCGATGCCCCTCTGCACGAAGTCGAAACCAATCGCGCACTCGCTCGTTGGCTGGCGCAAGTCGTCGGGCTCGAATACGGCGGCAGTTACGACCCACAGCTGCATAGCGGCCGGGACATTTATCTATTGCCGACCCAGACGCTGGTGGGTGTTGCTGCCGCCCGGCAGCTGGGTGTCAAAGGGCCGGAGGATTTGTGGGGCGGTTACGTCGACCACGATTTCATCTGCACCAAAGCCATCAGCCATGGGTTGTTGAACCGCTATGCGTTCGCGCCCGAAGGCTGGTCGTCGTTGTTTTCCGAACGGGTACGCGGCGTTGTGCTCGATGGCCTCAGCGTGTTCTCCCTGAAGGATGCTCGCCCGGCAGCGGAGCATCTGCTCTACAGCGGTCCGATCCGCATGAAGCCTATTCATGCCTGCGCCGGGCGCGGTCAGGAAGTGATCAAAAGCCTCGACCAGTTCGACGCCATCCTCGCGCGCCACGATGCCAAAACCTTGTTCACCGAAGGCGTGGTGCTGGAACAAGACTTGACCGAGGTGGTCACCCATAGCGTCGGCCAAAGCTTCATCGGCGACAAAGTGCTGAGTTATTGCGGTGATCAATACTTGACCGAAGACGGTCAGGGCGAGCAGGTTTATGGAGGGTCCAATCTGTTGGTGGTGCAGGGTTATTACGAGGACCTGCTGGCGCTGGAACTACCGGACGACACGAGGCTGGCGATCCAGCAAGCGCAGGTATTCGACAGCGCAGCCGATGAAGCCTACCCCGGTTTCTATGCCTCGCGGCGCAACTACGACATCGCCCAAGGGCTGGATTGCGACGGCAAACAACGCAGCGGCGTGCTCGAACAATCCTGGCGCCTGGGCGGTGCCAGCAGTGCTGAAGTCGCGGCGCTGCAGAGCTTCGTCAACCACCCCGGCTTGCGCGCGATTCGCGTGTCGTCGGTCGAAACCTATACCGATCAACCTTTGCCGGCCAACGCCATTGAGGTCTACCGGGGGCCTGCGCAACACAGTGACTTTCTTCTCAAGTACGTAACGGTCAAATCCTATGACGGCTAGAAGCGAAACCATTGCGATCGACATCGACGATGAACAGATGAGCGGAACCTTCCTCAGCCCCAAGTCGAAAGTCCCGGGTGTGCTTTTCGTTCACGGCTGGGGCGGTAGTCAGGAGCGCGACCTGGAGCGCGCCAAAGGCATCGCCGGGTTGGGTTGCGTGTGCCTGACATTCGACTTGCGCGGCCACACCAGCGGGACCGGTATTGCGTTGTCCCGGGTCACCCGCGAAGACAACCTGCGTGACCTGCTGGCGGCCTACGATCGACTGCTCGCCCATCCGGCGCTCGACACGTCTGCGATCGCCGTGGTCGGCACCAGTTATGGTGGTTATCTGGCGGCGATCCTGACGTCCTTGCGCCCGGTGCGCTGGCTGGCGCTACGGGTGCCGGCGTTGTATCGCGACGACTTTTGGCACACACCCAAGCGTGATCTGGACAAGCTCGATCTGCGCGATTACCGCAGCACGCGGGTCAGCGCCGACAGCAATCGCGCACTGCATGCCTGCTCGCAATTTACCGGGGATGTATTGCTGGTGGAGTCCGAGACCGACGCCTATGTGCCCCACGCGACCATCATGAGTTACCGCGCGGCGTGTCAGCAGACCCACTCGCTGACTCACCGGATTATCGACGGCGCCGATCACGCCTTGAGCGAGCCTGTCTCGCAACAGGCGTACACCTCGATCCTGGTGGGCTGGATCACGGAAATGGTGGTGGGTGAGCGGTTGAGCATTATTCAGTCGAGTTGAGGATTGCGGTGTTCTTGCGATTATTCGCGGGCAAGCCTCGCTCCTACAGGTATCACACAAAACCTGTAGGAGCGAGGCTTGCCCGCGAAGGCGTCATCCCGAACGCCACACCTCACCCCGGTTTTTTCGAAATCCTCAACGACTTCGCCTTCGCTTCCACCACCAGGTACATCACCACGGTAATCAGCAGCGGCAGCAGGAAATAGATCGCCCGATACGCGAGTAACCCTGCCACCAGACTTCCTCGTGAGGCCTCGTGTTGCAGCAACGCCACGAACACTGCCTCCAGTACGCCAAGCCCGGCTGGAATGTGGGTGATGACCCCGGCAATGGCGCTGATCAGCAACACGCCAAGCACCAGCGGATAGTCCAGCTTGCTCGGTAGCAGGGTGAAGATCACCGCCGCCATCAGTGACCAGTTCAGCGCGCCGAGGGCCAGTTGCAGAATCGCCATGTGCAGCGACGGCAGGTTGATTTCCACGCCGCGAATCGACCATTCCCGTCGCCTGGAAAACCGACAGGCCGCCAGATACCCCGCGCTCAACAGCAGCAGTAACACGCCTACGCCTTGCAGGGCTCCGCTGCTCAGTTTCCAGCCTGGCGGCATTCGCACCAGTCCGCTGCTGAACACCGTGCCGGCAATCACCATGTAGCCGAACCAGTTGGTCGCCAGGCTCAGCCCGAGGATTTTCGCGATGTTGCTTTTGCTCACGCCGAGCCGCGAATACAGCCGATAACGCATGGCGACCCCGCCGACCCAGGCGCTCAGGTTAAGGTTGAAGGCATAGCTGATGATGCCCACCGGCAGGATCTGCCGCCAGGTCAGGTCCTGTCGGATATAGGTGCGGCCGATCAGGTCGAAACAGGCGTACACCAGAAAACTCATCAACGTCACCCCGGACGCGATGATCAGTGTGCGCACTTTGAAGTTGGCGAGGGTATCGAACACTTCGCCCCATTCGATGCGTTGGGCGAGCATCGTGAATAGCACGATCAGCGCCAGAAAAAACAGCATCGTCAGAGGCTTTTTCCAGCGGTGCCAGTGGGATTTTCGCGGCGTGTTGGAGTGAGGGGCAGGCTGCGCATCAGAATGCCTCATGCCTTATCACTCCCGGTCGGATGAATGAAGGGTTTGAGGCGCGGTTTATGTGCCGGCAACCAACCAGCCCACGCCGGGAAATGTCGCAGGAAGTGAAACACCAGAAAACCGATGGTCATGTGCCAGACCCGTCCGCGAGGTGCGTTGTCCACCGACATGACCTTGCAGTGGTTGCTGCTCAATTCGTCGAGCCGCTCGAACAGGTCGCGGTTGAAGGCGCGGTCGCGGATCAACACATTGGCCTCCAGGTTCAGGGCCAGGCTCAGCGGGTCGAGGTTACTTGAGCCGACGGTGCTCCAGTCCTCGTCGACCAGGGCGACTTTGCCATGCAGGGGGCGATCGCAGTATTCGTAAATCGCTACTCCGGCTCGCAGCAGATAATCGTAGGTCATGCGCGCGGCGAGTCTGGCCACGCGCAAATCCGGCTGCCCCTGAAGAATCAGGCGCACCTCGACCCCTCGGCGCGCCGCGTTGCGGATCTCCCGCAGCAGCCGATAGCCTGGAAAGAAGTAGGCGTTGGCGATTACCACGCGACGTCGGGCACTGCGCACGACCTGCAAGTACACCTCTTCGATATCGCCCGGGTGTTCGCCATTGTCGCGATACACCAGTCGCACCTGACCATCATGATCGCTGACCGCCAGTTCTGCGCGCCTCTGTCTGCGGCGTTGCCACCAGTATTTGGCCCGGGCCGGGCGACCGCTTTGCAGCAAGGCGAAATGATGAATATCGGCCACCGCGGGCCCTTGCACTTCAACCGAATAATCCTGTTTGGCTTCAGGGCCGAAGTCGGCCAGATGGTCGGCGGAAAAGTTGATTCCGCCGAGGAACGCAATCGTCCCGTCGACCACCACAATCTTGCGGTGCATGCGGCGGAACCAATTGGTGCGGATACCGAAGTGACGCGGCGCGGGGTCGAATATTTGCAGGCGCACACCTGCATTGCTCAGCGCCGCAAGGTACTCCGTGCTCAGTTCGCCGCAGCCAAAACCGTCGAGGTTGACGGTGATGCGCACCCCGCGTTGAGCCGCTTCAATCAGGATTTTCTGCAGCTCATTGCCGACCTTGTCCTCGAACACAATGAAGGTCTCCAGCAGGATTTCACTCTGGGCTTGGCGCAGCGCTTCAAACACCCGTGGAAAGTATTCCTCACCGTTCTCTAGCAATTGGACCCGGTTGTTACCGTGCCAACCGTATTCGACGTTAACAACCGCCGGCTCACGTACGGGCGGTGGTGTGGAAACGTGTTCGATCGTGGTTTTTTCCATCAATGGGCCGGTCATAGCTCGATCTCCACCGATAGCGGTGCATGGTCGGAAAGGTGTGACCAGGGCCGGGCCGCCAGTACTTGCGGATGGCTGGCCTTGAGGTTGCGCACGTAGATGCGGTCCAGACACAACGCAGGCAAGCGCGCCGGGAAACTACGCGCCGGTTTACCATGCAACTCGGCGAAGACTTCACGCAAGCCGCAGGGTTTGAGCTGCGCATCAGCGCGCAGGCGCCAATCGTTGAAGTCGCCGGCGACCACCACCGGGGCATCCTCCGGCAACTCTTCCATACGTTGGATCAACAGCCTGAGTTGTGCCTTGCGATGACTTTCGCGTAGCCCCAGATGGACGCAAATGGCATGCACTTCCCGACCATCACCGGGCATCCGTAGCACGCAATGCAGGATTCCGCGGTTCTCATGGCCACTGATGGAAACGTCGAGGTTGTCGTGGCGAACGATCTGGAATTTCGACAACAGCGCATTGCCGTGATCGCCTGCCGGATAGACCGCGTTGCGCCCATAGGCAAATTGCGGCCACAGAGTATCGGCAAGAAATTCGTACTGTGGCATCGCCGGCCAATTGAGGTAACGCTGTGGATGATGTTCGTGGGTGCCATGCACCTCCTGCAAAAACACCACGTCAGCGGACACGCTGCGCACCGCCTCACGCAGCTCGGGCAGGATAAAGCGCCGGTTGAGCGCGGTGAAACCCTTGTGGGTGTTGACCGTCAGTACGGTGAAACGGCTCACGGCGGTGATGATGGGTTGCTGTTCATCCGTGGTGCCGACCGGTTCGGGAATGCTCATGGCAGCACTCCTTCGGCAACCGGCTCACCAGGGGCGGTGGCAAGGTCTTTGTCGAGATGCAAGCGCTCAAGCAGGCGGCGAGCATCGAAGGGCGCACGGACTTTGATGTCGTTATCGAAATAGCAGAATATTTCCCGGGCTCTGCGTGTCTTGGGTTTTTGCCGAGGCGCGATCAATTGCGGATCCGCTGGTTGCTGTCCGTGATACCAGGCCTCGATCCGGTCGCCCCAGCGTTTCAGCGCTTGTGGGGTATAACCGCTGGCGTAGAGTTCTTCGGCACCGTGCAGGCGTAAATAGACGAAGTCGCTGGTGAGGTCTTCGCGATATGGCCATTTACCGGCGGTGTCAGCGATGACCAGCGCGGTGTTGTAGCGTTTGAGCAGACGGACGAAGGCGGGATCGACGAAACTTTCGTGGCGAATTTCCACGGCGTGACGCAGCGGTTTTTTGCCGTAGGCCTTCATGCTGGCGTGACCGTTCAGGCGCGGTTCGTGCTGGCGGGCGAGGGCGGCGGCCTGTTCCGTGTCGTGGGGTAATTGTTCAAGAAAGTTTTCGAACAACTCGGGGTCGAATTTGAAGTTGGGCGGAAATTGCCAGAGGATCGGGCCGAGTTTTTCCTTGAGCTCCAGCACCCCGGAGGCGAAGAAATTCGCCAAGGGTTTATGAATGTCCCGCAGGCGCTTGATGTGGGTGATGAAACGCGGCGCCTTGACGCTGAACACGAAGCCCACTGGAGTTTCGTCGTACCACTGGGCGTAACGTTCGGGCCGTTGCAGGGCGTAAAACGATCCATTGATTTCGATGCTGTTGACCGCCCGTGAAGCGAATTGCAATTCGCGCTTCTGGGTCAGCCCCTTCGGGTAGAACTCCCCCCGCCAGGGCGTGTAGCGCCAGCCTGAAATACCGATATGAATCGCCGCCATGTCGCCTCCCGTCTATGTAACCCTCGGACAGCCTCTGTCTTTTGATGACTGCCGGGCGGGCGAGAAAGTTTCGACGGGGCTACGGACGGTAAGGCGAAGAGCTTCGCGGGCAAGCCTCGCTCCTACAGGTATTCATATGCCCATGTAGGAGCTGCCGAAGGCTGCGATATTTATTAATGACTTATGACGATCCGGGGCGAACCCTCCGCCGGTTCGGCATACACCGGACCCAACCGGTCAAGACGCCCACTCCAGGCGGTCAGCACCGGCGCGCCGATAGCCACACCGAGTGCATACAGACTGACCCGCAGACTGGCGGACGACAGGCTGACACCGAGGTCGGCGCCGAGGGTGGGTAACGATGACGAACTCCGTCGCCCCGATGGCGAAAGCGCTGAGGGTCAGCGCGAGCAAGGCAATGGGCATGGCTGTAACTCCGGTGGATTGATTGATGGAGCGCAGTGTCGGGGTTGGGAGCATGCGGAAAAATACAGGGATGGGCATTTGATATTTGCGTGCAGGTCAAATATCAAGTGGCGAATGAAACCCTGTGGCGAGGGGGCTTGCCCCCGTTCGGCTGCGCAGCAGTCGCAAAGCCATACGGCTCGGTATTTCTGAGAGAAATGGGTTTGCAGGTTTTGGGGGCGCTTCGCACCCCAACGGGAGCAAGCTCCCTCGCCACAGGTATTTGAGTCGGGCAGGCAATATGCGGTGAATCGGGCGCCGGATCAGCCGCGTACCCAACACCACCATCCCCCTGTAGGAGCGAGGCTTGCCCGCGAAGAACGATGACGCGGTCTCGCTGATACACCGCGGCGCTCCCTTCGCGGGCAAGCCTCGCTCCTACAGGAAGCTGTGGCGAGTCAGCTTATTGTGTAGTTCGCCACTGGCTTGCTGATCCAGCTCCAGCCAGAACTGCTGCTTGCCGGCGATTTCGGCGGCGGCCGGTATGCCGTCGCGATACACCAGTCGATTGCTCGCCAGCGCCGGCACTTTCGCGCCTGGCAACAGGGTGCCGGCGAGGTTCAGCGGATCCACCCCACACACCGCAATCAGACTCCCATCGTGCGGTCGCCGTCTGACTTCGCGCAGCAATGGAATCGCCTCGGGCAGCGCAAATTGTTCCCCCGCCAGGCCACTGACAAAACGCCCGCCACGAATCTCGCCCCGGGCCTCAAGCCGATGGAACGTGCGCAACAATTCCCGCCAACTTGGCAACCAGTCCGCCTCACGCTCCAGCAGGCGCCAGAACACCACGCCGTAACGGCGCAGCAAGGTCATGGCGATGTGTTCCAGGGTGTCGCTGGGTGTGGGCGCGGGTTGTTGCTTATCCACAACCGGCGCGGCAGTTCCGCGTCGCAGTAACGCCCAGCGTCCGGCATCGTCCATGCCGCCGACAAACGCTCCGCGTCCGCGTCGGCTGCTGCGATTCTGGCGTTTGCTGGCCGGGGTAATCAGCGCCCGCAGGCCGGCGAAGCTGTCGGCGTTTACCAGCCCGGCACCGACCAGTTCCTGCAAGGCGATTTCCAGTTCCGAGCGCAGCAGATGGGCTTCATGAATCAGCTCATCGAAAAACAGTGCGCCGTGCTGGCTGAGCGCTTCATGGACTTTTTGTGTTTTGGGCGACAGTTCGCTGACCGGCGTCTGTTCGGTCAAGTCGCTCCACAATCCAACCTGACTGCGCGGCAGCAATAGAATCGGCGTGCTGCGCAATGCCGTGCTGGCGCTCTTGTTGTGCGCGGTCAAACGGGTCCAGACCAGTTTGCCGCTGCGGCACAACTCATCCAGCCAGCTCGCCGAATAGTCTTTGAGCCGCGCCGGCAGAATGTCGCTGTCCCATGCCGAAGCAGCGGCGGGGTAGCCTTCGAACTGGCTGATGATCGCCGGCAACACCGCGCGGCCCTGGCCTTGGCTCGCGGCGGAAAGATGCTGCCAGTCGAACAGAAAACGCATGAAATCCTGCAACGCCACCGGCTCGATTTCCCGTCGCAGCCGTTTGACCGTGTAGCGATGAATCCGCGCCAGCAAATGCCGTTCGCACCATTCTTCATCAGGGGCGCCTGGGGTGAATTGCCCGCGCAGTACATAGCCTTCGCGCTCCAGTTGTGCCAAAGCCTGAGTGACTCGAGTCCCCGGTAATCCAAGCGGTTCGGCAATCGCTTTCAGCGGCAGCGGACCAAACGCGCTGAGCCGCGCGCGGATCACTTCCAGCACCGCTTCGTCCGGCTCCCAGGTTTCATCGAAACCGGGCAACGCCTCTAACGGTGGAACCAATATGGCTTGTGGATAAATCGCCCGCAGACAGGTCAGTCGTTCGAGTGCCAACCACAGCGATTGCTCGGCGTTGATCTGCAAACGGCTGGCGCGGCCACTGTCGGCCAGGGTGTTCAGCCAATCGAGCCAATTCGGGTTGGCCTGAGCTTCGGTCTCGGTAATGCACGTCAGGCTCATCAGCGCTTCATGCATTTCATCAATGCCGGTTGGCGTAAGCCAGGCTTCATCACGCACTGCAGTGATCGCTTCGGCGTCCAGCGCACCGAGATCATCGGTGGACTGCGGATCACTCCAGCGGCGGTTGAGCACTGCCTGAGTGCGGCGCTCTTCCAGCGGCGCATCGTCGAGAAAGGTGTAGGGGCGGGCGCTGAGGACTTCCGCCGCCAGTGGCGAGGGCGCCGGCAAGTCGCGGCTGATCAAGCGAATGTCGCCCTGTTCCATGCGCCGCAACAATGCCAGCCAGCCTTCGCTGTCCATGGCTTCGTGCAGGCAATCGTCGAGGGTTTGTTCCACCAGTGGATGGTCGGGAATCTCGCGCTCGCCGGCGAGGTTTTCCACGCAGGCGATCTGATCGGGAAACACGCTGGCGATCAGGTCTTCGCTTTTCATCCGCTGGATCTGCGGCGGTACTTTGCGTCCGCTGCTGTAACGCGGCAGCGCTAAAGCGACCCCGGCGTTCCAGCGCCAGCGCACACCGAACAGCGGGGCCTCGAGTACCGCCTGAATCAGAATGTGCTCGGCACTGTTGCTGTGCAGATAACGCCAGACGTTCTCCAACTCGAAGCTGTGACCGGTGGACAGCGACAGCACGATGGCGTCCTCGCTGGCGGCGGCCTGCAATTCGAAGTTGAACGTGCGGCAGAAACGCTTGCGCAGGGCCAGGCCCCAGGCGCGGTTGATGCGGCTGCCGAACGGCGAATGGATGATCAGTTGCGTACCGCCGGACTCGTCGAAAAACCGCTCCATCAGCAGCGTGTCTTGCGATGGTAGGGCGCCGAGGGTCTGGCGTGCCCGGGCCAGGTAATCCACCAGTTGCTCGGCACTGGCGAGGTTCAAACCGAGTATGTCGGTCAGCCAGTCGACGGCTGGCTGAAGGTTGCCGGGTGTGGCGCCGAGTCGTTCATCGAGTTGCGCTTGCAGGCGTGCCACGGCGAACGACAGTTCATTACTGCGACCCGGTGCTTCACCGAGCCAGAACGGAATGGTCGGCGGCTGCCCCTGGGCGTCTTCGACCCGGACCTTGCCGGCTTCGACCCGGACCTTGCCGGCTTCGACCCGGACCTTGCCGGCTTCGACCCGGACCTTGCCGGCTTCGACCCGCAGGATTCGATATGAGGTATTGCCCAGCTGGAAGATATCCCCGGCGATGCTTTCTACCGCGAAGTCTTCGTTGACGCTGCCGATGTTCAGCCCTTGAGGCTCCAGCAAAACGCTGTAGTCGGCGTTGTCCGGAATCGTCCCGCCGCTGGTCACGGCGGTCAGTTTTGCGCCTCGACGGCCGCGCAGGGTGCGGCTCACGGCGTCCCGGTGCAGGTAAGCGCTGCGAACACCCAGGCGTCCGTTGTAGCCCTCGGCGAGCATTTGCAGCAGTGCCTGATAGTGCTTCTCGTCGAGGGTGGCGTAAGGCGAGGCTTTTCGCAGCATCTCCAGCAACGCCTGTTCCTGCCATTCCTGGCAGCTGACCTCGGCGATGATCTGCTGGGCCAGCACGTCCAGCGGTGCTTCCGGGATCAGCAACGTGTCGAGTTCGCCACGGCGCACGCAATCGAGCAGGGCGGCGCATTCGATCAGGTCGTCGCGGGTGGTGGCAAACAATCGGCCCTTGGGCGTGCCGCCGACCTGGTGCCCGGAGCGGCCGACCCGTTGCAGAAACCCGGCAATCGAGCGTGGCGACGCGATCTGGCACACCAGGTCGACGTCACCGATATCGATCCCCAATTCCAGCGAAGCGGTGGCGATCAGCACTTGCAGTTCGCCGCGCTTGAGCCGTTGCTCGGCGTCGAGACGAAACTCTTTGGCCAGGCTGCCATGGTGGGCCGCTACCGCGTCCTTGCCGAGGCGTTCGCTCAAGTGCCGACTCAGGCGTTCGGCCAGACGCCGGGTGTTGACGAAAATCAGCGTGGTCCGGTGTTCACGGGCGAGGGCGGCGAGTCGGTCATAGACCAGCTCCCACACGTCGTTGGCCATCACCGCCGACAACGGCACGGGCGGCACTTCTATATCAAGATCCCGTGGGCGGGCGTGGCCGATGTCGATGATTTCGCAGTCGCGATCACGGCCGACCAAAAAGCGCGAGACCGCTTCGATGGGTTTTTGCGTGGCGGACAAGCCGATACGCACCAGCGGTTGCGAGCAGAGCGCCTGCAGACGTTCCAGGCTCAGGGCCAGATGGCTACCGCGTTTGCTGGCGGCAATGGCGTGGATTTCGTCGACGATCACTGTGTGGGTGGTGCCGAGCATTCGCCGCCCGGAGTCGGAGCCGAGCAGCACGTAAAGGGATTCCGGGGTGGTCACCAGAATGTGTGGCGCGGTTTTGCGCATGGCCGAGCGATCTTTTTGCGGCGTATCACCGGTGCGCACGGCGGCGCTGATCGGCACGTCGGGCAAGCCCATCACCCGCAACTGTTCGGTGATGCCGGCCAGCGGGTTTTGCAGGTTGATCCGGATGTCGTTGGACAGGGCCTTGAGCGGGGAAACGTAGACCACCAGGGTTTCGTCCGGCAGGCCGTCCGGGCTCTCCAGGCCACGATGGACCAGATCGTCGAGTACTGCCAGAAACGCGGTGAGGGTCTTGCCGGAGCCGGTGGGCGCGGCTATCAGGGTCGAGCGGCGCTGGCGGATCAACGGCCACGCTCGGGCCTGTGCGGCGGTGGCCGTTGCGAAGGTATTGCTGAACCAAGCGCTGACGGCGGGGTGAAAGCCCGCCAGAGCAGCGTCCGTGGGGATGGGCAGATTCATGGAGTAATTTATGCGGGTGGGGGCGGGAAGTTGCAAGTACCGCTCAGGATCTGTGTCGGTGCTGAAGGCCCCTTCGCGGGCAAGCCTCGCTCCTACTAGGACAGCGTTAAACCCGTAGGAGCGAGGCTTGCCCGCGAAGAGGCCCTCCCAAGCACCACAAATCCCCGGGAACTACACTTTACGGATGACGGTTGCGCACTAAACCCGCAAAATGCAACGATTCCGGCAATTATTGAGGACATCGCCTGCGGGCGCTGTCGATAAAGCCATCGTTCCAATCAGACTGGGCCTGCTGACTCTATGCGAATGCGCCTTATGTTACTGGGCGGCGGAAATGCCCTTGGGCAGGCGCTGATTCGCCTCGGTGCGGAGGAAGACATCGGTTTCCTCGCCCCCCGCCCACCACAAGACGGCTGGGACGCCGCGAGCCTGACGCAACTGCTCGACGATACCCGTCCGGATGCGTTGATCAATCTCGCCTATTACTTTGACTGGTTCCAGGCGGAGACCGTCAGTGAGCAGCGTCTGGCCGGGCAGGAGCGAGCCGTCGAACGGCTGGCCGAGCTGTGCCAGCATCACAACATTGTGCTGCTGCAACCGTCGAGTTATCGCGTGTTCGATGGCTCTCGAGCGACTGCCTACAGCGAAAAAGACGAACCGGTACCGCTGGGGCTGCGCGGTCAGGCCTTGTGGCGAATCGAGCAAAGCGTGCGCGCCACCTGTCCGCAGCATGTGTTGCTGCGTTTCGGCTGGCTGCTCGATGACAGCCCCGATGGCACCCTCGGGCGGTTCCTGGCCCGGGCCGAGAAAGCTGAAGAACTGCTGATGGCCGATGACCGTCGGGGTAATCCGACGCCGGTGGACGATGCCGCCCGGGTGATCATTTCGGTGCTCAAGCAACTCGATTGCTCCGCGCCGCTGTGGGGCACTTACCACTACGCCGGGCATGAGGCGACCACGCCGCTGGCACTGGGGCAGGCGATTCTTACCGAAGCGCGCGCCTTGCACCCGTTGGCCATCGAAGCACCGACCGCCCAGGCTCACGCCGCGCGGCCCGACGCCGCCGAGGAACCGCAACACGCGGTGCTGGCCTGCAAGAAAATTCTGCACACTTTCGGGATCAAGCCCCGCGCCTGGCGCGCGGCACTCCCGGGCTTACTGGATAGGTTTTATCGCCATGGCTGACGGCCCTGTTTTAATCACCGGCGGTGCCGGTTTCATCGGTTCGCACCTGACCGACGCCTTGCTTGCCAAAGGGCATTCGGTGCGCATTCTCGATGACCTCTCCACCGGCAAACGCAGCAACCTGCCGCTGGAAAATCCCCTCGTCGAACTGATCGTGGGCGACGTCGCCGACGCCGCATTGGTGGCGCAGGCGATGGTCGGTTGCAGCGCGGTGGCGCACCTGGCTGCGGTGGCCTCGGTGCAAGCTTCGGTGGATGATCCGGTGAAGACTCACCAGAGCAATTTCATCGGCTCGCTGAATGTCTGCGAAGCCATGCGTCAGACCGGCGTCAAACGGGTGCTGTTCGCGTCCAGCGCGGCGGTCTACGGCAATAATGGCGAAGGCGAGTCGATCGACGAAGACACGCCCAAGGCGCCGTTGACGCCGTACGCGGCGGACAAATTGGCGAGCGAGCATTACTTCGATTTCTATCGTCGCCAACATGATCTGGAACCGGTGGTTTTCCGCTTCTTCAACATCTTCGGCCCGCGCCAGGATCCGTCCTCGCCATATTCCGGGGTGATCAGCATATTCAGCGAGCGCGCGCAGAAAGGCTTGCCAATCACCGTGTTTGGCGATGGCGAGCAGACTCGGGATTTTGTCTATGTCGAGGACCTGGTGGACGTGTTGGTGCAAGCCATCGAGAAACCGCAGGTCGAAGTCGGCGCGGTGAATGTTGGCTGGAATCAGGCGACGACCCTCAAGCAAATGCTGGCAGCCCTTGAAGCGGTGGTCGGCAAGCTGCCACCCGTGAGCTACGGCCCGGCGCGTTCCGGTGACATCCGCCATTCACGGGCAAACAACCGACGTTTGCTGGAGCGGTTTACCTACCCGCAGCAGACACCGATGAGTGTCGGCCTGGCGCGGTTGTTGGGACGCTGAGGTTTTACACCGCCATGAAAAAGGCGCCGTTGAAGGCGCCTTTTTTGTGGCCGATGCAGTTCCTTGTGGCGAGGGAGCTTG
>NZ_AKJB01000022.1:0-16366 GCF_000282555.1 Pseudomonas sp. GM102
TTTTGTTTTGTCCGCAGGAAAAGAGCACTCTGGGGGCAATACAAAATTGCACAGTTATTTTCGAGTCGGGACACTAGAATAGGTCCAACTTTTTTGGAGCCAAAGTCTTTATGCCAGATCCGGTTGACGCCCCAGGGCTGTCAGATTTACCGCTGGACAACTTGGTAGCGTGTCATGAGTGCGACTTGCTGATGCGCAAGCCTGAGCTTACTCATGGTGAGAAAGCCATCTGTGTGCGCTGCGGTTATGAGCTTTATGCCCATCGGCACAATGTCGTGCAGCGCAGTCTCGCCTTAGTCATTGCCGCACTGTTGTTGTACATCCCTGCGAACTTTTTACCCATCATGCAGCTCCATCTACTTGGACAGTCGTCGCACGACACTGTCTGGAGTGGCGTTGTCGGTCTGTTCGACACCGGTATGCGAGGCGTAGCGGCAGTGGTATTCCTTTGCAGCATGGGGATTCCGCTGCTCAAGCTGCTTTGCCAGCTGTTCGTGTTGCTGAGTATTCGCTTCGATATCGGACGCAGTTATGGCCTGCTGCTCTACCGCATTTATCACCATCTACGGGACTGGGGGATGCTCGAGGTTTACCTCATGGGCGTACTGGTTGCGATCGTTAAATTGGCCGATATGGCGGCGATCACCGTAGGTCTTGGTCTGGCGTGCTTCATCAGTTTGTTGTTGGTTCAGGTCTGGCTGGAAGTAGTGATGTCACCGCACCAGATCTGGCAGGCTCTATCAGGAGAAGATGCCCATGCGGGCGATTGATGCAGGCATTCTGATTTGCGCCGAATGCCATGAGTTGAACAAGCAGGAAGCCGATACCGACGAGCAGGTTTGCACTCGCTGCGGTGCGCTGGTTCACGCCCGCCGCCCAAACAGTCTGATGCGTACTTGGGCGTTATTAATCACGGGCGCGATTCTCTACATCCCGGCCAATGTGCTACCGATCATGACCGTCAATTCCCTGGGGCAGGGCGATCCGAGCACCATTATGTCCGGTGTGATCCAACTGGTTCAGCACGGCATGATTCCGATCGCCGCCGTGGTTTTTATCGCCAGCATCCTGGTACCTACGTTCAAGCTGGTGGGCATTGCATTGCTGCTGTTTTCGGTTCAGCGTCGCCAGCCGCTCTCGGCACGCCAGCGCATTCTGATGTACCGCTTTATCGAGTTCATCGGCCGCTGGTCGATGCTGGATATCTTTGTAATCGCCATCCTGGTGGCGGTTGTGAATTTCGGACGGCTTGCCAGCATCGAAGCCAATCTTGGCGCCATCGCCTTCGCCAGTGTGGTGATTCTGACGATGCTTGCCGCAGTAACTTTCGATCCCCGACTGATTTGGGATAACACGGAGTCGGACGACGACCATGACTGATTTGCCTAAAGCGAAAACCCGACCGGCCTCGAACTGGTCAGCCATTTGGGTGTTGCCCCTGATCGCCTTGATTATCGGCGGCTGGCTTGGCTGGCGTGCCTACAGCGAGACGGGCATCGAGATTCAGGTGCGCTTCGAAAGTGGTGAAGGCATTCAGGCCAACAAGACCGAAGTCGTCTACAAAGGCATGTCGGTCGGTAAGGTGAAAGCCCTCAAACTCGATGACGAGGGCAGCTCCAAAGGAGTGATCGCCACCATCGAGATGAACAAGGACGTGGAGCAATACCTCAAGACCAGCACGCGTTTCTGGCTGGTCAAACCGAGCGTGAGCCTGGCCGGTATCACAGGCCTGGAGACGCTGGTGTCGGGTAACTATGTGGCCGTCAGCCCAGGTGAAGGCGAGCCGACTCGCAGGTTCAAGGCCCTGGTCCAAGAGCCTCCGTTATCGGATGCCCAACCCGGCCTGCACCTGACCATCAAGGCTGATCGCCTTGGCTCGCTGAATCGCGGCAGCCCGGTGTTCTATAAACAGATCCAGGTCGGTCAGATCAAAAGCTACGTGCTGTCCGCAGACCAGAATACTGTTGAATTCAAAGTCTTCATCGAGCCGACCTACGCCAACCTGGTGCGTAAACACACGCGTTTCTGGAATGCCAGCGGCATCAGTATCGACGCCAACCTCTCTGGTGTGAAAGTGCGTAGCGAGTCCCTCGCCAGCATCGTCGCCGGTGGTATTGCATTTGCCACGCCGGAGAACCGCAAGGACAGCCCGCCCACCGATCCAAGCCTGCCGTTCCGTCTCTATGAGGATTTCGATGCGGCCGCAGCGGGTATTCGGGTCAAGGTCAAACTCAGCGATTTCGAAGGCCTGCAGGCCGGTCGTACGCCGGTAATGTACAAAGGCATCCAGGTCGGTAATCTGAAAACGCTCAAGATTGATCCGGACCTGTCCAGTGCTAGTGCCGAGTTGACTCTCGACCCACTCGCCGAGGATTACCTGGTTACTGGCACCCAGTTCTGGGTGGTAAAACCATCGATTTCGCTCGCCGGTATTACAGGCCTGGAAGCTCTGGTCAAAGGTAACTACATCGCTGTGCGGCCTGGCGACAAGGGCGGGGCACCGCAGCGCGAGTTCGAAGCGCGGCCCAAGGCGCCACCTCTGGACCTGCGTTCGCCGGGTCTGCACCTGGTGCTGTTCACCGAGAACCTCGGTTCACTGGAAGTCGGCAGTCCCATTCTCTATAAACAGGTCAAAGTCGGTTCGGTACAGAGCTATCAATTCTCCCGCACCAAAAAGCAGTTGGTGATCGGGGTGCATATCGAGAAGGAATACGAAGGGCTGGTCAACGCCTCGACGCGTTTCTGGAATGCCAGCGGTATTACGCTCACCGGTGGGTTGACCGGCGGCATCCAGGTCAAAAGTGAGTCGTTGCAAAGCCTCATGGCCGGTGGCATCGCCTTTGAAACCCCGGAAGCCAAAGCACCATTGCAGAAGCGTATTCCACGTTTCCGCCTGCATGCGAGCCATGACGAGGCAACGCAGAAAGGCACGATGGTGACAATCAAGGTTGATCGCGCCGATGGCCTGCGCAATGGCACGCCGGTTCGATTCAAAGGCCTGGACGTTGGCAAGATCGAGGACGTCGACCTCAGTGATGACCTGCAATCAGTATTGCTGACCGCGCGGATCACAGAAGTGCCGGAGCGTATCGCTCGGGTCGGCAGTCAGTTCTGGGTGGTCAAACCTGAGCTAGGTCTGATTAAAACCTCGAACCTCGAAACTTTGGTCACTGGGCAATACATCGAAGTGCAACCCGCGCCAAAGAACCTCGGCCCGCAAAAGAACTTCGTGGCCCTGACTATCCCCCCGGAAACCGCCAAGGAAGAAGCTGGTTTGAGCCTGGTGTTGAGCGCTGCTCGTCGGGGTTCGTTGAAGACCGGTGTCCCTGTCACCTATCGCGAAATCACGGTAGGCAAGGTGACGGGCTATGAGCTGGGCCAGACGGCGGATCGGGTATTGGTGCACATCCTGATCGAGCCGAAGTACGCGCCGCTGGTGCGCAGTGGCACGCGTTTCTGGAACACCAGTGGTTTCGGCTTTGATTACGGCTTGTTCAAAGGCGCGACGATACGCACCGAATCGTTGGAGACGCTGGTCCAGGGCGGCATTGCGTTTGCCACACCGGATGGCGATCGCATGGGGGCCCCGGCGCGGCCCGAGCAAACATTCCCGCTGTTCGACCAGTTCGAAGATGAATGGCTGACCTGGGCGCCGAAGATTTCGATCGGCAAGTAGTTATTGCGTCTGTGATGACGCCTTCGCGGGCAAGCCTCGCTCCTACAATGAAAAAATAAAAAAAGGCCGCGATCCCATGGGATCGCGGCCTTTTTGTGGGCTTGGATTAAGTCAAATCAGACCGCATCCAGCTCTGGCTCATCAGCTTGTACAACAACGGTTGCCTTCACTTCATCGTGACGACGAATGTACTTCCAGTCCGCCTCGTCGATGTAGATCCCGTTCGGCCCGCTGCCACCTTCCAGGTCGATGGCGACGCTGGCGCAGACCTGCGGCTTCACACTCGCCAGGATCGGCACGAAGCCCAATTGCAGACTGGTTTCCAGCAATGCTGCCTGGTTCTTCTCGTCGATGTCCGCCGCCTCATCGAGGTAGTACGGCAGGCGCACGCGACCGGCCTGGTCGCGGTCCATCAAGTGCAGCAACAAGTACATGTTGGTCAGTGCCTTGATGGTCATGGTGGTGCCGTTGGACGCCGCGCCGTCGATGTCGGTGTGGATCACCGGCTGACCGTTGACCTTGGTGATCTCGAACGCCAGCTCGAACAGATCCTTGAGACCGAGCTGGTTGTGGTTTGCCGCCACCAGCCGCGCCAGGTATTCCTTGGCCTCTTCGTTCTTGTTGTCTTGATCGGCGCTTTGGCTCAGGTCGAAGACGGAAAGGGTTTCGCCTTCTTCGTACTGACCGGCACTGTGGATGATCTGGTCAATGTGCTTGAGCGCTTCCTTGTTCGGCGCGAGCACGATGCGGAAGCTTTGCAGGTTGGAGACCTGACGCTTGTTGATCTCGCGGTTGAACAACGCCAGTTGATGTTCGAGGCTGTCATAGTCGCTGCGAATGTTACGCAGGGTCCGGGCGATGTCGGTGACCGCCGCACGGCGTGCCTTGCCGAGGGTCAGGGCTTCATCGGTGCGGTGAGCATAGGCATTGATCAGCAGTTGCAGGCGACGCTCCATATCGTCTTCGCTGTCGAACTTGGCCACGCCCTTGAGGCGAACCTGAGCATAGAGCGCGTCGATCTGCCCGTCGCTGCGCAGCAGGCCTTGCCAGCTGTCCTGATAGTCGTTGAGCAACGGCAGCAGGTTGTCCATGGAGTCGTCGACCGGGTCCATGAACGGCGTGCCGAATGGCAGGTCCGCCGGCAACAGCTGACGACGGCGCAGGGCGTCGTCGAGGGTGCGTTGCTTGGCTTCCATATCGCCGATCTGCCGGCCGACCAGTTGCAGCTTGGCCGACAGTTGCTGGACGCGCTCGGTGAAGGCGTCGCTGGAGCGCTTCAATTCGTCCTGAGCGGCTTCCATCTGCGCCAATTGCTCAAGCTTGTCGCCTTCCTCGGCGCTCAGGGTTTGCGCGCGGCGGAAATCTTCCAGGGCTTTCTGCGCATCCAGCACTTGCTGGTACAGCGCTTCAGTCTGGGTCTTGCTGGCCGCGCGGTCGGCTGCCACGGCAGCTTGAGTTTTCAGCTGCTTGAGTTCTTTTTCCAGGCGGTCTTTCTGATCGCGCAGCGCCGCGCGGTCGGCCAGGGCTTGCAGGGCTGGTGGTTCGATGTGCGAGATGTCGATGGACAGGCCCGGCACTTCGAAGCGCTCGCCTTTGAAGCCATCAAGGATCAGCTCCATGGATTTGACCCACTGACCGTCCTCGTCCAGCGTAATGCCGTGTTCACCCAGTGGCAGGCTGAACAACGCGCTGTTGAACAGGCGCATCAGGCGCTCGACGTCCTGCTGCGAAAACTCTTCACGCAGGCGGGCGTAGCTGTTGTTGTCGGCGTGATCGAGTTGCTGTTTCACCGATTTGAGGCGTTTTTCCAGATCCCGCAGACGCTCTTCGAGGTCTTCTGCGCTGAACTGGCGCGATTGGGCCAGTGCTCCAGCCAGTTCGTCGTGCGCGTCCTTGGCGGCGAGCAATTGCTGCTCAAGGACTTTGACGTCATCGACCAGCGCGAAGCGATGCTTGAGCACCGACAACTCGCCGAGCCAGCGCTGGATGCCGGTGATTTCCCGCTCCAGACGCATCAGCTCTTGAGTGCCGCCGCGTTGATCGTTTTGCAGCGCGTCCTGCTCGTTGCGATAGTGCTCGGCCTGAATCGTCAGCTCTTCCTTGCGCGCACTGGCGTAGTCCGACCAGGTGCCGAGCAGGGAGTCGAGCAGCGGCGACAGGCGATGCAGTTTGCCGCGCAGGATATTGCGCTGGGTTACGCCTGCGGCCAGCGCTTCAACCAGCGGGCCGGCGGTAACCAGCGAGTTGTAGTCCTGCTCCATGCGACGAACATCGCGGAAGGCTTCTTCGCACGCGGCGATGTAGTCGACGCTGCCGGAACGCAGGCTGTGTTCGAAAGCATCGAGGAACAGCTGCTTGAGTTTGGCTGCGGTGATTTCGCGCATGTGCAGCAAGTTGATGAACAGGGCGCGGAAGGTCTTCAGGCTCTGCTCGCTGGTGGAGCGCAGCGGGATCAGCGTCAGGTCCAGCGGAATCGAGGTGTGACCGCCCACCAACAAGCGACGCAGTTCATCCGGCTTCAGTTCATAGGCTTTCAGGCCTTCGCGCTCAAGGTTGGTGAACAGCTCTTTCTGCCGCAGGCAGGTGTCGTCTTTCTGGTAATGGGCCAGATCGAGTTTGCCGGCGTAGGCAAAGAACTGGTGACCGAAACCGCCGCCCGGGCCGCGTCCGACCACGCCGATTACGTGCGGGCCGTGGGGCAGGGAGACTTCCACCAGGATGTAACTGGTGTCCGAGGCGAAGTAGAAACGCCGGGATTGCTCCAGGCTGTACTTGCCGAAACTCATGTCCGACATGCGCGCCAGGATCGGGAACTGCAAGGCGTTGATCGATGCGGATTTACCGAGGTTGTTCGCGCCATAGACCGACAGCGGTTCTTCCAGCGGGAACAGGCCGAGGCTGTAACCGGCGGTGTTCAAAAGGGCAAAGCGGCGAATGCCGTAGCGTTCCTTGCTCATGCGTCGGTCTCCTGTTCTTCGGCAATGGCACGGGCCATGGCGTCTTCTTCGCTTTCTTCTTCGAAGTCGCTGAGGTCCAGCGGATCATCGGTTTGCAGCAGCTTCTCGTCGCTGTCGTCGTCGATCAACACCGGAACTGGCAATGGCAACACGCTGTGCAGGCTGGCCGCCAGATCGCGGTCCTGCTGAACCGACAGGCAGACGTCGAGGAAGCGGTGCATTGGCGGCAGGAAACGGTAGATGCCGTTTTCTTCACCGGCGAAACCGAGTTGGGTCATGCGGCGCATGATTTTTTCTTCGAGTTCTTCGACGGTCTGCACTTCGGCCTGGATAAACAGGTCGCGATATTTCTCCAGCAGCGATGGCAATTCATCGCGGCCGAGGCTACCCCCATCCAGCACGGCGACCGGGTCGCGGCCCTGATCGGCCAGGTGCTCGACGAGAATGAAGGTGAACAGCGCCAGACGTTGCGCGGTCTTGTTCACCGCAGCAGCAGCCAGGTCCGGCACGAAGTAGTAGAAACCGCGAGTGTCGCAGACCAGCTCAAAGCCCAGCGCCCGGAACAGCGCGCGGTACTGGTCCTGGAAATTCGACAGTTGCGCGTACAGCTCCGGGTCGCGGCGGCTGACGTGGTAGCCCTTGAACAGCTCGCGAAAAATCGGCGCCAGCTGGGACAGTTCGGATAGATCAAGATGCATGTGGGATGCTCGCAGAATCCTCGGCGGCGGTGTCGCGGGCCGAGAGCAGGGCGAAGGAGCGCAGGCTGACCTGATGCTCGTGAGTGTGGTAATCGCGGCGTTCCAGACGCTCGCGTGTGAAGCGCTTCTCTCGCGACAGGCGCGAGAACCAGTAGAGCAATTCGTCGGTGGCGCCGTCCGGTTCCTGCTCCAGCAGCCAGGACATCAGGTCCGGCATCGGCAGGGCGTCTTCGCAGCGTTCGAGCATTTCCCGAACCGTGCGTGGCGCGCGCGGGGCTTCACCTTTCTGGGTCTTGTGGGCCTTGGGGAAACGCGCCGGTTTCGGCTCGAAACGGGCCAAGGCATAAACGTAGGCTTCGACCTGACTGGCGCTGCCCAGGAACGTGCTTTGCGGACGGGTGAACATCGGCATCGCCGCTTGCGGTACCGCATCGATGCCTTTACGACGAATGGCCGACAAGGCTAGCGCCGCGCCACGGGTCACGGCGTTGTGCCGGCGGGCTTCTTCACGCAGCGGCAGCAGCAGTTCGCGGGCGTGGCGCAGCGTCAGCTGGGCGCTGGTCTGCATTTCGAGGATGCGCGCGTGGGTGCGCAGCAGCATGTCGTCGTCGACCAGATGGCCGAGGCGCTGCTGTTCGGAGAGCATCTTCAGCAAGACCGTTTCGACCTTGCGCACGCCTTGTTCGAAGGCGCCGTCGGCATTCACCAGTTCAATCATCGGCTCGACGTATTCGTCCCAGGTCGCCAGCACTTCAGCGTAGCGCTGACGCAGCGGGATCTGCCGATCGCTGGTTTTCGCCCGTTCGGCGACGGCCACCAACGCCTGTTCGTCGTTGTCGAGTTTTTTCAGCACATCGCGCACGCGCATGTCGAGCAGGCGCAACTGGCGCGCCAGATCGTTGCCGTCGCGAATGTCGAAGGCGTCCTGAATGTAACCGGCCAGGCGCTCGAGATGGCGCAAATAGGCTTCGATTTCCAGGCACAGGCCCAGACGGTGCTCACGACGCAGGTAAGCGAGAAAGTCGTGGATCTGCGCGTTGAGCTCGAAACGGTTCGGGCTTTTCGCCACGGGAACCAGAATGTCGAGGCGGATCCACACATCCAGCAGGCTGGTGATGTCCTGCGGCGTACTGTCGAGTTGCTGGGCGGCCAACTGTGAACGCAATTCGTTGAGGCTCAGGGTGCCTTGGTCGAAGTGCTCGCACAGTGGCTCCAGAAGTGCCCAGTGTTCAGCGAGGGCGCGCAAGACGCGCTTGGGTTCGATCATCGGAATGGCCGGCTGGTTGGCGATTAAAAGTCGCGATTGTACTGCATCACGCCCGTTGCGATTCACTCTCGGGACGGACAGTTGGCTTTCTATCGATCAAGCGTGGGCGATCTTGAGCGAAGGGCGGTAGAATCAACGCACTTTAGTTATCCACAAGTGGCCGACCTTTGCTTATCGAGTCTCGTCGCCGCGCTTATTTGACCGCCATGCAGGTGGTCAACTGGCTGCCGCGCACCGAATTGCCCTTTGCTGCGCCCTCGCGCCCAGAACTGCTGGAGATGCCCGAGCCGTTGGTCGTCGCCCCGGTTGCGCCGGCTCCTGTGGCCGAGGCACCGATGGAGCCTGTGGTCAAACCGGCCGAACGGGTGAAGATCGAGGTGCCACGGCCATCGTTGGCCAGCACCCGCACGAACGCCAAGGTCGAAGATGAGGAGGCCCCGGTCGCGGTCAAGGCGCCAGTCGTTCCGCCACCGCGCTTCGCCCTTCAATTGCTGCGCGCAGGTCGTTGCCTGTTGCTGGTGGAGTTACCCACAGGCGAGAGCTTCCAAACCCGCGATCCGGCCTATCTGTTGCTCAAGGACATGCTGCGCGCCGCCGGTCTGCCGGACAGCCCGCAGATCGTCGGCGAGCCGGTGCGCTGGCCACTGTTGGCTCGCGGCACCATGGATCAAGGGCCGGAGGCGGCTCGGGATTTCGTACAAGGCTTTCTGTCGGCCCGTCTGGAGGACGCGCCATGCGTCTGCTTGTGGCTGATCGGCTTGCCGGCAGTGCGTTTTGCGGGTGAGGCGAACGCCGAATCCTTCAACCGTGAACTTCAGGTCGAAGGCCTGGGGTCGGTCTGGGCCCTGCCGGGTCTGGAATTATTAATGGAAGAGCCACAGCGTAAGGCTGATGTCTGGCAAGCCATGCGTCGGCTGATGGCGCGCTGGAAAGAATCGAATGAGTGACGCTGTATCGTTCCGCCCGATGACCGAGGCGGACCTGGACACTGTACTGAAAATCGAATACGCGGCTTACAGCCACCCCTGGACCCGCGGGATTTTTCTCGATGGCCTGGGCAAGTACCAGATCTGGCTGATGTTCGAAGGGCAGCAGCAGGTCGGTCATGGCGTGGTACAGATTATTCTCGACGAGGCGCATTTGCTGAACATCACCGTCAAACCGGAAAATCAGGGCCGAGGCCTGGGTTTGACGCTGCTGGAGCATTTGATGTCGATTGCCTACAAGGCAGAGGCACGGGAATGTTTTCTGGAAGTGCGCGACAGCAACCGGGCGGCGTTTCGGTTGTATGAGCGGTATGGATTCAACGAAATCGGACGTCGGCGCGATTACTACCCCGCTGTTGGCGGGCGCGAAGATGCCGTGGTCATGGCCTGTACATTAGTGGATTGAGCCTTGAAAGCTTCGCGGGCAAGCCTCGCTCCTACGGGCCGGGGCACAGAACCCGTAGGAGCGAGGCTGGCCCGCGAAGGCGTCCTCTCTGACGACAACGATTAACGCTTGCCATCCATTGGATCGCGCTGCGCCATCTCTGCTTCGTCCAACCCATTGCCCCCGCCGATGTCGTCCTCATCGACAATGCTCAAATCCCAATCCGCCTGGTCGCCTTCACCCTCTTCGTGGGCGTCCCGTGCGCCGTCTTCACGGATCAAGGTTTCCGGGCTCATGTCATCGTCGGTGGATTCATGGTCATCGGTCGAGCCGCCGGTCATGCCAGCTTCACGGACGCGTTCGTCGGGGATTTTCTGCGCACGCTCGCGTTCGGGGATCAAGTCACCGATTCTGGTGCCCGGTTCTTCCTCGTCGAAATCCAGCTCATGCACTGAGCCCATGCGGTCTTCGTTGTCATCGATGGGCTCGGGTTGCGCCTTATCGAACGGACGTCGTGAATCAGTCATGGCATTCCCTCATACTGTAGGCCTTACTACAGTTGACCCACTGGGCTTGCGAGAATTCCACCGGCAGGGAACGTCGGCTAGCCGTTATAGGCATCAGGCATCAGCGGGTATCTGCATCGCGCGCGTGACCCCGACAGGCGGTTGTCTGTCAAACCAGCGCATCATTATCGAGGCTTCATTGCATGAACGAATTACAAGATCTGATTGATAACAATGAGCGCTGGGCCGACGCGATCACCCAGGAAGATCCTGATTTCTTCGCCAAGCTGGCCCGTCAACAGACCCCGGAATACCTGTGGATAGGTTGCTCCGATGCCCGCGTGCCGGCCAATGAAATCGTCGGCATGCTGCCGGGCGATCTGTTCGTGCACCGCAACGTGGCCAACGTTGTATTGCACACCGACCTCAACTGCCTGTCGGTGATTCAGTACGCGGTCGACGTACTCAAAGTCAAACACATCCTGGTCACTGGCCACTATGGCTGCGGCGGTGTACGCGCCTCGATGCAGGACCGTCAGTTGGGCCTGATCGACGGTTGGTTGCGCTCGATTCGCGATCTCTATTATGAAAAGCGCGACGAACTGGCCAAGTTGTCCACCGAAGAAGAGCGGGTCGACCGCCTTTGCGAGCTCAATGTGATCCAGCAGGTGGCCAACGTCGGTCATACCAGCATTGTGCAAAACGCCTGGCACCGCGGTCAGAGCCTGTCGGTCCATGGTTGCATCTATGGCATCAAGGATGGACGCTGGAAAAGCCTGAATGCCACCATCAGCGGTTTCGAACAGTTGCCGCCACAATACCGTTTGCGTCCGGTCGAAACGTTGTAAGAGCCTTTCAGCGGGAACTTCGTCGACGCCAGTGTTGAAAAAACTGTTCTCCATTGGCGTTCGGCGACTCGTCATAGCCGATGATCCAGCCACGGCAGCAGGGACAACCGCAGCGGCAAGCGAACTGCCGCTGCAGTTTGTCTTCTGTCGCGGTGAAATCCATCGTCAGTCGATCACCTTTTTTGATGTCCTTGAGTGCCCATAACCACAGCTCGCTCATGTCGAGAAAGACGTTGGGGTCGCAGGAGTGGCTCAGCAGACCGCAGAAGCGCGGATCGTAGAGGTGGATTCCTGGAGCCAGTTGCCGAGTGTGTCGGCAACGATAGGGCAGCAGATGTCCGGAAACCCGGCAGATTCGGCTGATGCGCGGGAACTCGCGCAGTGCCACGACAGCCATTGCCGATCCCTGGGTGTTGTCGATGATTTCAAAGTCGTCTTTGGAGGGGAACCCAAGGCGAAGGGGCAATTCTACAAACGGATAGATGCCATTTGATGGCGGTGGGGGTATTGCTTGTTCTGCATGGGCTCTCATAACAGTCCTTGTCAGTCGAGTGCTACGAACGCCGTCTACTGACATCCTGTCAGTCCTGCAGCACATGGGTATGCCCCAAGCCTCTCGCAAATGAAACAATTGATCTACTGTCAGATATGACAGGCGAAAAAAGCTCTTTCCCGCGTCAGCCATGGCTCACGCAGGAAAGAGCTTTATCGTTTTACAAGTGTGGAGCAGGGGCGGAGGAGGTCACAAGGGCTGGGCTCTTCAACTGTTTCAACTGAGATTTGACCTGCGCTGTCGAGCACTTGGCCACGGCCTGTTCAGGCGTCAGGTTGCGGATCGAGGTGTAGAACAGTTCGCAGGTTTTTTCTTTCTGGGTCACTTGCCAGGTCTGAGTACAGCTTTTCAGCTGAACGGTAGGGTCAGTGCCCGGTTTGCTGCCCATCCCGGCCTGCCAGCACGCGGCGCTCAAATCCTGCCCCATGACTTTCAGCCCTGCAGCATCGGCCTTGGCCTGGGCATCGCTGCCGCTATAGGCCTCGGGATCGGCGGCGTACCAGATGTAGCTCGGGTGGTTGGAACCCAGTACTGGCACCTTCACCCCCTCGCTCGGGCTGATGGTTGCCAGGCCCAGCACGTCCACGGTCGGCCCGTATTGTTGCTTGATCCAGTTACGCACCGGTGCGCCGAAGGCAACCATTGGCAATGCAGCGCCGCTGGCGTTCTGGCTGACTTCCTTGACCATGGTGGTCTGGTAGTCCTTGAAGTAGCCGTAGACGCCCTCCAGGTCCTTACCGGCGCTGGACGGTGCGGCAATTGGCGCAATGTCGATGATGGTCTGATAGCCCGGTGTCTGGTCGGCGGGAATGCCGTTGTTCGTCAGCAGCGTGGCCCAACGGTCGGTGGTCTTGGACTCCAGGTAATCCTGGGCCTGGGTCAGGGAATAATCCGGCGGGAAGTGCAGCAGTTCGACGCTTTTGCGGTTTTCCAGCGCCATGCCCAGCGGCAGGAACAGGTACCAGCTAAAAGTCCATTTACCGTCGGCATTCAGTTTGCTGGCGCCGTTGTAGGCCAAATCCCCAGCCTTGAGCAATGCGGTCAGTGGCTTGTCATAGCCTTTGGGTACGCCGCTGATATTGGCGTAGAGCTGATTGTTGTCGGTTTTTACCTGCACTTTTGCGGTTTTGTAGCCATCGCGCTGTACGCTTTGGGTCAGGTAATGCTCGACGGTCTGCTCCAGCGTCCAGTTGCGATAGCAGATGACGTTGCAGTTGTTGGGGTAGGAGAACAGCCGGGTAACGCGTTCTGTACTGCCTAGATTCAGATCGACATCGGCGTGGACGGCGGTACTCAAGGTGAGTGCGGCCAGGGTGAGTCCTGCGAGTTTTAACATGCTCAGATCCTTTTCAGCGTGAGCCCTCGGAGGCGGGGCGAGTACATACTGAAACTACTTGTATCGAACGGTCTAGTACCCAGATGAAAAGATCGCCAGTCTGAGAGCAGCCTTCATCCGGGAAAGCATATTTCGCCGGGACGTTGGCAGTGAGGGATGGAAGAGGGGCAGTGGTGACGCTGTTTGGGTGTTTGGGACCAGGGCCTGACGGGTTGTCCACAAGCGCATTTGCGTAGACCATGGGCGCCTTGGTTTTTTGCCTGCCAGAGTTCTTTTCCATGACTGCCAACACCGACGCACGCCCGGCGCCCTTCACCCGCTCGGACTACAAGACCTTGGGGCTTGCAGCCCTTGGTGGGGCGCTGGAAATCTACGACTTCATCATTTTCGTATTTTTCGCGCTGACCCTCAGCCAACTGTTTTTCCCTCCCGAAATGCCCGAATGGCTGCGCCTGCTGCAAAGCTTCGGGATTTTCGTCACTGGTTACCTGGCGCGTCCGTTGGGCGGAATCCTGATGGCGCATTTCGCCGATCGACTGGGGCGCAAGAAGGTTTTCAGCCTGAGCATCCTGATGATGGCGTTGCCATGCCTGCTGATCGGGATCATGCCGACCTACGCCCAGATCGGCTATTTCGCACCGCTGTTGCTGTTGGCCCTGAGGGTCCTGCAAGGTGCGGCGGTGGGCGGTGAAGTGCCGAGCGCCTGGGTGTTCGTCGCCGAACACGCGCCGACCGGGCATCGCGGTTATGCCCTCGGTTTCCTGCAGGCCGGGCTGACCTTCGGTTACCTGATCGGAGCCTTGACGGCGACTTTTCTGGCTCAGGTGTTCACTCCGGCGGAAATCCTCGATTACGCCTGGCGCTACCCGTTTCTGCTGGGCGGTGTGTTTGGTGTCATCGGTGTCTGGTTGCGCCGCTGGCTCAGCGAAACCCCGGTGTTCATGGCGATGCAGGCCCAGCGCGAGGCTACTGTCGAACTGCCGCTGCGCACGGTCCTGCGTGAGCACCGCCTGGCGATGCTGCCGGCGATGATCCTCACCTGCGTGCTGACCTCGGCCGTGGTGGTGTTCGTGGTCATTACCCCGACCATGATGCAAAAAACCTTCGGCATGAGCGCCAGCCATACCTTCGCCCTGAGTGCCTTGGGCATCGTTTTTCTGAACATCGGCTGCGTACTTGCCGGGCTGCTCGTCGACCGCATCGGCGCCTGGCGCACGGTGATGTTGTATAGCCTGCTGCTGCCTCTGGGCATCGGCGTGCTCTACACCTGTCTGATCATTGAAGGCCAATGGATCGGCTTGGCCTATGCAGTGGCCGGCCTCGGTTGCGGGGTAGTCGGCGCGGTGCCGTCGGTGATGGTCGGCCTGTTTCCGGCGCGGATTCGTGTCTCGGGGATTTCCTTCACTTACAACATTGCCTACGCCATCTGGGCAAGTATCACACCGCTGCTGTTGATCGGTCTGATGCCGTGGAGTCCATGGATTTGTGTACTTTTCTGCGCAGTGATGGGGGCGGTGGGCGTCAGCAGCGCAGCGTATTTCGGCGCGCGAGCACCGCGAATTGGGCGTTGTTCGGTAGCTGGCGCGGTATAAAGGTGATCGTGTTGCCACTATTTTTGTAGGACAACCCTTAAACGCTCTTCAGAAAATATCCATAAGGCCGATGGTTAGGCTGTACGCCGCTTTCTATCCCTGTCCATCGGTGCTTTCCCATGTTCAACAAACGCTTGAAGCAGGAGCTGTCGGCTCTGCGCGAAGAACTCTCCAGCCTTCAGCAAGTCAAGGAGAGCCTGGACAGCGAGATGCTGGCCCTGACCCTTGATTCTGATGGCAGGATTCAATCGGTCAACCAGAACTTCATGGGTGAGATGCTCTACAAGGGCAACGATCTGGTCGGCCGACACATCGAAGACATCGTCCCCGTTCATGTGAAATCGGACGAATTTCACCGCCGCTTCAAGACTGCGCTGACCCGTGGCGAGCACTTTGCCGGCACGGTTCGTCTGTTGCGTGGCAACGGTGCCGAAGCCTGGCTGCGGTCGATCATGCAGCCGGTGCGGTCCTCGGATGGCCGGGTCAAACACTTCTCGATTTACTCCAGTGACCTGACCCGCACTATTGAGGCGTCCCGTGAACATCAGAACCTGATCGGCGCGCTGGTGCGTTCGACGGCGGTCATCGAGTTCGATCTCAATGGCAACGTGTTGACGGCCAACGACCGCTTCCTCAGCGGCATGGGTTACAGCCTGGCGCAGATCCAGGGTAAACATCACCGCACCTTCTGCGCGCCAGAGGAATACAACAGCGCTGAATATCAGAACTTCTGGCGCCGCTTGAACGCCGGCGAGTTCGTGGCTGATCGCTTCAAGCGCGTCGACAGCCACGGCCGCGTGGTCTGGCTGGAGGCTTCCTACAATCCGGTGGTCGACGCCAACAACAAACTCTACAAAGTGGTGAAGTTCGCCACGGTGATTACCGATCAGGTCAATCAGGAACAGGCCGTCGCCGAAGCGGCCAACATCGCCTATAGCACCTCGCTGCAAACCGATAGCAGCGCCCAGCGCGGTACCACCGTGGTGACTCAAGCGGTAGACGTGATGCGTGACCTGGCCAAACACATGCAAACCGCTAGCGAAGGCATCGAGGCGCTGAACGAGCAATCAGTGGTGATCGGCACCATCGTCAAAACCATCAGTGGCATCGCCGAACAGACCAACCTGCTGGCGCTCAACGCGGCCATCGAAGCGGCTCGCGCGGGTGAACAGGGTCGAGGTTTTGCCGTGGTGGCTGACGAAGTCCGGCAACTGGCCTCGCGCACCAGCCAGGCGACCGATGAAATTGTCGGCGTTGTGCGGCAGAACCAGGACATGGCGCGCAACGCCGTGGCTCTGATGACCGACGGCAAACTCCAGGCTGAACAGGGACTGGCGCTGGCGGCGGAGGCGGGCACAGTGATCGTCGAGATCCAGGATGGGGCGCAGAAAGTGGTGAGCGCGGTCGGGCAGTTTGCCAATCAATTATCGACTTGATGCCCTGAATCCGGTGTCGGTAGCCCCTAAAAAGATCAGGCCTGCTTCACTGGCTTGATCAGGCTTTCGGCTGGTATCCCGAATAGAAAAAAAGGCCTACCTCCCGCAGACCGTGTGAAAACGCAG